>JALYYF010000404.1 GCA_030946725.1 Candidatus Dormiibacterota bacterium | reverse complement strand
GCGAAGGCCGCGGTGCCGATGAACGCCAGCTTCAGGCCTGGATCGCCTCTGGCTCGGCTTCGGACTCGGCCTCCAGTTCCTCGGCGCGGCGCAGCGTCCGCAGGTTGGTCAGCCGGTCGGTGAAGAGAATCCCGTCCAGGTGGTCCAGCTCGTGCTGGAAGGCCCGTGCCGTGAACCCGGAGGACTTGACCCGGATCTCCTTGCCCCTCCGGTTGAGGCCCTTGACGACCACCGTCTCGTACCGCTCCACCTCTCCGACCCAGCCCGGGAAGCTCAGGCAGCCCTCATAGCCGATCTGGGAGCCTTCACCCTTCACCAGGACCGGGTTGACCAGGCCCCAGTGCTGGTTCTCCTCCCCCTTGACGACGCAGACCCGAAGCGGCACCCCGATCTGGTTGGCCGCGAGGCCGGCACCTGGGGCGGCGTACATGGTCTCGGCCAGGTCGTCCAGGAGCCTGATGATCGAGCCGTCGACCCGAGGCACTTTTCTCGCTTTCTCCCGGAGGACTGGATGATCGAATCCGAGGATCTCACGCACCGCCATGGTCTCTGGATTCTACCGAGCGTCCACTTCGGCTAATCTCTTTCACGAGCACGATGGCTCCGGCCGACTTATTGAGGCCCCTCGAGGGGCAACGTGAAGACACTCTGCGGGTCCTCGACTCGATAGGCGAAGACCACCTGGAGACTGTGGTCCGTGGAGACGGGCGAACGGTCAGACAGGTCCTCTGCCACCTCATAGACCGCGAGCATGGGATCAACTTCGCCATCAGCCGGGCGCTGGCGGGCGAGATCGTTCGGCTCAGCCAGGAGGAGCGCGACGAGATCGTGCGCTCCGAATCGGAGCCGGCTCCGACCGATTGGGGTATTGAGCGCATCCGCAGCGAGTTGCTGGAGGCGCGGGAGACCCTGAGGCGGACGTTCCTCTCCATGACCGAGGAGGACCTCGACCGGCCCATCCGCTGGCCCGAATGGCCGGCCCGCTCGATCCGAACCTCGATCCCGTACATGCTCGAGCACGAGGACAGCCACCTGGACGAGCTCCGAGAGGCGCTTCCGAGCGCCAGGGCGAGCTAGGACCCCCTCCCTACCCTCCCCGCAAGGGGGAGGGAGAGAAAGCCGCGTTATTGCATCGGGTCGACGTCGAAGGACCAGCCTCGGCCGGCGGGCAGGAGGGGGCGGACCCGTTCCAGGGTGTGGCCTTTGAGGGTGAGCTGCCAGCGGTAGTCTCCGCGTAGGCGGTGGATGAAGGCCGGTGAGGGGCCCAGCAGCTTGATTCCCTCGATGCCATCGCGGAGCAGCGCGGTTGCCAGGGCCTCTGCGGCCTCCCGAGCGGTCTCCGCCGCCCGCTCGGGGTCCGGGTGGGCAAAGGTGAGCACGGCCAGCTCGGCGTAGGGAGGGAACTCGAAAGCCTGGCGCGAGGGCAGCTCGTCCATGTAGAAGCCGACGTAGTCCCCGGCCTGAGCTCGCCGCAGGCTGTAGTGCTCCGGGCTCGAGGTCTGGACGACCACCCGCGCGGGGCGGCGGCTCCGCCCCGCGCGGCCCGCCGCCTGGCTCACCAGCGCGAACGTCGCCTCCGCGGAGCGGTAGTCGGGAAAGTGCAGCGGCAGGTCCGCGTCGACCACGCCCACCGCGGTCACCGCTTCCAGGTCCAGCCCGCGGGCCACCAGCTGCGTGCCGACCAGGATGTCCGCCCGGCGGGACGCGAACGTCTCCAGGATGTCGAAGTAGGAGTCCGTGCCCCTGGCGGTGTCCCGGTCCAGCCTCAGCACGCGGGCCTGCGGCCAGAGCTTGCGAACCATCCCCTCCAGGCGCTGCGTGCCCAGGCCCAGGCCGCGTATCTGCCTGGAGCCGCAGTAGGGGCAGACGGCGGGCATCGGTCGCGCGTAGCCGCAGTAGTGACAGCTGAGGCCGTCCAGCTCCAGGTGCTGCACCATCGCAACCGAGCACTGAGGGCACTGCACCGCCCGGCCGCATTCGCGGCAGAGCACGAAGGTGGCGGCACCCCGCCGGTTGAGGAAGAGGATGGCCTGCTCCTCTTCGTGGAGCGAGTGGTCGACCATCTCGAGCAGCGGCCGGCTGAGCGGCAGCCGGTTGCCGCGGCGCAGCTCGTCGCGCATGTCCACCAGCTCGATCTCGGCCGGGTGGCCGATCACCCGGTGGGGCAGCTCGGCCAGGGCAAGGCCGCCGCCTCGTGCGTCGCTGTAGGTGCTGACGCTCGGTGTGGCCGAGCCCAGGACCAGCGTCGCCCCGGTGACCCTGGCCAGGCGGCGAGCCACCCAGCCGGCCTCGTAGCGGGGCGTCCTGTCCTGCTTGTACACGGCGGAGCCTTCCTCGTCCAGGCAGATCAGACCGAGCCGCGGCACCGGTGCGAAGACCGCGGAGCGGCTGCCGATGACCAGGTCGACCTGGCCCCTGCGCACCCGCCACCACTGCTGGGCGCGCTCCAGCTCCGTCAGCTGGCTGTGCAGCACGGCCAGGGGGACACCCAGCCGGATGGAGAAGCGCTCCACGAGCTGGGGCGTCAGTGAGATCTCCGGGACCAGCACCAGCGCCCTGAGGCCGCGGGCAAGGGTCTCGGCCGCCGCCGCCATGTAGACCTCGGTCTTGCCGCTCGCAGTGACCCCATGGAGCAGAACGGCGCGCTCTGTACGGATCACCTCCAGGGCCAGGCGCTGGTCGGCGTTGAGCTCAGGCCCGGGACGCGGCGGCCCGCTGGGCGTCACGTACGCGAGCATCTGGCTGTGGCGCGTCTGCCGGCTCGAGGGGTCGGCGCCGCTGGACCGGCCGCCCCGCACCCGGGGCGGGAGCATCGCACGCAGGCATTCGATCAGCGGCGCCCAGTAGTGCTGGGCCACCACTCGGGCAAGCTCCAGCTGGTGTGGCAGCAGGAGCGGGCTGGGGTCCGCCCGCTCCACCTCGCGGACCTCGATCCCGGGGTCCTCGGCCTGGACCGAGACGACGTAGCCGTAGGAGTGGCGGCGCCCGAAGGGTACCCAGACCCGGTGGCCCGGGACGAGCTCCATGCCGGCCGGAACGGCGTAGGTATAGGTCTCGCGGTCGAGCGAGCGTGCCGCCTCGACCGCCACCTCGGCGTAGAGCACCTAGTGTCCTGACACTAGGGTTCCGTGGTGAAGAGGCCCAGGACCACTACTGGAAGATGCTTTCCGGGGCCACCGAGCTAGCGGAATCGGGCGGCTTGATCGGCGTCACCCGAGCCGAGCGGAGATCGACCGAGTTGTCCACACGCTGCCTGGTCCCCCCGCCGGGGTCGGTCCCGCTGACGTGCACCTCGATGCGCTGGAGCCTGTCACCGGGCACGCTGAGGAAGACGTCGACCTCACCGGTCGCGCTCTTGAGGAAGCTTGCCTCGCTGCGGCCCTGCACGACGATCGCCTGCAGCTGCTCCAGCTGGTCAGAAGCCGGCTTGACAGCGTACTTGCGCGCGAAACCCGCTGAGATGTGCGTCACAGAGGAGCCGGAGACGTTGCTGGCCAGGAGGACCGTCTCCCTCACCAGCTCCAGGCGCAGCGCGGGGAAGAACGACGTGGTGGCGCTGAGCGGAGTCGTCAGCCACTGCGAGGTGCCGCGCCGCCTGGCGAACAGCTGCGTCCCCGTGAGCATCATGTCGTAGTCCAGGCCGGTCCGGCCGGAGTCGATGTGATAGCTGAGCCGGGCGTTGCCGTCCCTGGCCGCCCCATCCCTGCTGGTGGCATGGACCGTGAGCGCCTGGCCGCTGGGCACGCCGCCGCCAGTCAGCACCAGCCTCTCGTCCATCGTGAAGCCGGTGCCTTCTGAGTCGACCCCCTGGATGGCGGCCGCCAGCATGCGGCCGTCCCGGTCCTGGTCGGCCTGGCTGCGCCCAGAGCTGACTCCACAGCCATAGACCGCCAGCAGCACGCAGAGCGCGGCGAGCCGGCGCCTCACGTCAGCCTGGGTACGACCGCATCGAGGATGCGGTCGGCCATCTGGCGCTTGCCCATCCGCTCCAGCTCGGTACGAGTCCCATCACGAAACAGAAGCAGCCCCGCATTGTGGTCGGAGCCGAAGGCGATGTCCGCCCGGCTCACGTCGTTGGCAAGTATCCCATCCAGTCCCTTGCGCTCGATCTTCTCCACCGCCCGCCTCTCCAGCTCCCCACCCTCGGCGGCGAAGCCCAGCCGGAACACGCCCTCGGCGCCCGGCTCGTGCGCCAGTTCGGCCAGGATGTCGGTGTTCCTCTCCAGCCTCAGGACGAGCTCCGAACGTTCCTCGCGGCGAATCTTCTCGGGGGCTCGCTGCTCGGGCCGGAAGTCCGCGACGGCCGCGGCCATCACCAGCAGGTCGGCGCCCTGCAGCTCCCTGCGCAGAGCCTCCAGCATCTCGCTCGCGGTCTCCACCGGGACCAGCCGCACTCCGGCATGCCCGGGATGCCTGGCCGTGCTCACCAGCGTCACCTTGGCACCACGTTCAGCGGCTGCCACCGCCACGGCGAAGCCCATCTTGCCACTCGAGTAGTTGCCCACGAACCGCACGGGATCGATCGGCTCCCGGGTGCCGCCGGCGCTCACGACCACGCGCCGGCCGGCCAGGTCGAGCCGCGGCCGGGCGGCTCTGGCCAGCGCGTCCAGGATGGCCGCAGCGCCGGCCAGGCGCCCGCTGCCGACGTGCCCGCTGGCGAGGTGGCCGGCCTCCGGCTCCACGACCGCGCAGCCGCGGGAGCGCAATGCCTCCACGTTCTCGCGGACGGCCTGCTTCTCCCACATCGCGTCGTTCATCGCGGGCGCGATCACGACCGGGCAGCGCGCCGCCAGCATGGTGGCGGTCACCAGGTCGTCCGCCTGGCCGTGGGCCACGCGGGCGAGCACGTCGGCGGTTGCCGGCGCCAGCAGCAGCAGCTGCGCCCAGTCCCCGAGCTCCACGTGCGGCTCGGGGTGCGCGCCGCTCCAGAGGTCGAGCTCGACCGGGCGGCCGGACAGTGCGCGGAAAGTCGGGGCGCCCACGAAACGGGTCGCCGAGGCGGTCATCCCGACCCTGACCTCGCAGCCCTCCTGGGACAGCCGCGAGACCAGGTCGGCGACCTTGTAGGCCGCGATACCGCCGCTGACCAGGACCGCGATGCGAAGGCCGCGCAGCGCGGCTGGTACCTCAACGGGTGCCAGCGGGCTCACTGCGCCTCCGGCGGGCGCGCTGCAGGATCCTCTCTATCTCCGCGACCGCCTTGTCGGCGTCGTCGTTGACGATCACGTGGTCGTAGCTGTCGGCGAAGCCCATCTCCACTTCGGCCAGCCGCTGCCGCGCCTGCATCTCTCGCTTGCTCTCCACCCCACGCTCGATCCGGCGCCGATGCAGCTCCTCCATGGAAGGCGGCGCGACGAAGATGTAGATCGCCTCGGGCCGCTTCGGCCGCATCTGCTCCGCTCCGTGCACGTCGATCTTCACGATCACGTCGTGCCCGTCCTCCCGCGCCTCGTCCAGGCGGCCCCCCGAGGTGCCGTAGAGATGTCCGTTGATGCTCGCGTGCTCGAGCAGCTGGCCGTCCGCCAGCAGCGCCTGGAAGCCCGGCTCGTCGACGAAGCTGTAGTGCTCGCCGTCGACCTCGTATTCGCGGCGGGGCCTCGTGGTGTAGGAGACCGAGTAGCGCAGCCGGGGATCGCGCGCCAGCAGCTTCTCGATCAGAGTGTCCTTCCCGACTCCCCCGGGCCCGGAGATGACGACGATCAGTCCCGGCCTCACCGCGGCAAGGACTCCCAGAAGGATCGGAAGTCGTCCGGCGGATCGGACTGGAAGCTCATGTCGACACCGGTGCCAGGGTGCCGAAATCGGAGGCGCCAGGCGTGCAGGAGCGGACGTTCGGGCTCTGCTGCCACCGCTCGGCGGGCGTAGAGGTCATCGCCGACGACGGGGTGGCCCAAACTGGCCAGGTGCACACGCACCTGGTGGGTGCGGCCGCTCTCCAGATCGCATCGGACCAGTGTATGGCCGGCCCGGCGCTCGACCACCTCGTACCTCGTGCGAGCCGGCCGCCCGCCTTCGACCACGGCCATACGCATGCGGTCCCGGGGGTCGCGCCCGATCGGCCCTTCGAGCACACCGGCGCCGGACGGCAGCCGGCCGCGGACGACCGCCAGGTAGGTCCGGCCCAGCGTCCGGTCGGCCAGCTGAGCGGCCAGGGAGCGGTGTGCCGTCTCGTTGCGCGCCGCCAGCATCAGGCCGGAGGTGCCCTTGTCGAGGCGGTGGACGATGCCCGGCCGGCCCGCGCCGCCGCTGGCCGACCACTCGCCACCGTGGCCGAGCAGAGCGTGGACGAGGGTGCCCGAGTGATGGCCCGGCGCCGGATGCACTACCATGCCGGCGGCCTTGTCCACGACGACCAGGTCGGCGTCCTCGTAGGCGATCCGGATGGGGATCGCCTCCGGCTCTGGAGCCAGCTCAACCGGTGGAGGCCGCTCGTACTCGAGCAGGTCCCCCTCGCCCACTTCGAGCGAGGGTCGCGCCGGACGGCCGTTGACGCTGACCAGGCCGGCCCGCGCCAGCCGTGCCGCCGCCGAGCGACTCAGGGTAGGATCCAGCGCGGCCAGGACGCGGTCGACCCGCCCGACCGCCCCGCCTACCCGGAGGGTCTGCCTTTCTGTCGTAGGACATACCCGATCAGGAGCAGCACCACTCCCACGCTGATGGCCGAGTCCGCCACGTTGAAGACCGGCCAGAAGTGGAGCGCGATGAAGTCCGTGACCGTGCCGTGGAGCAAACGGTCGTAGCCGTTGCCGACCGTCCCGCCCAGGATCAGGCCGAGAAGCACACCCGTGCTGATTCCAATCGGCGTCCGCGCCGCATAGAAGATCAGTCCGATGGCCACGACCACCGAGGCGATGAGGAAGAAGGCGGTCGCCTCCTGGGCCACCCCGAATGCGGCGCCAGGGTTCTGCGTGTTCGTGATCCAGACGTGGGGAAGGGCCTGCCGCTCGGTGCCCAGCGGGACGCTCGCGACTACCATCCGCTTGCTGATCCGGTCCGCGATGAAGACCAGGAGCGCCACCGCGCTGAACAGCAGCCGGCCCTGCAGCACCCTCCACGCCCTCTCCGTGCCGGGCCTGCGCGGAGGCCGGTTGAGCTGGCGTGACGACGCTTGGTCCAGTGTCATTCGCTTGCCCTGGCGAGTCGCTTAGACGCCGGCCCGCTGGACGAGCTGGAGCACGATCGTGACGGCAAAGAAGACCAGCACGAAGGAGATGTCCAACCCTCCCATCGGCGGCACCAGCCGGCGGACCGGAGAGATGATCGGTTCGGTCACGTCGAAGGTCAGCCGGTGTATCCGGTTTTTCGGGTAGGGCTCTATCCAGCTGAACACGCCCCTGACGACCAGGCAGGCCAGGAACAGGTAGAGGATCAGCTGGATGGCGGGGGCCAGGATCACCTCTAGAGAGTACGGTCTCCGAAGAGCGCTCTGCCTACGCGAAGCATCGTGCTGCCCTCCTGCACGGCAGCCTCCAGGTCGTCGCTCATGCCCATCGACAGGACGGAAAGCGGCCGGCCCAACCGCTGCTCCATCTGGTCTCGCAAGTCGCGCAGCTCGGCGAAAGCACGCCTGCCATCGACGCGGGTTGGCCCCATGGCCATCAGCCCGCGCAGCCCCAGCTCGCTGGCGACCTCCAGGGCGATCTCGACCGCCATCTCGGGCCTGACGCCGTGCTTCTGCTCCTCCCGGCTGACGTTGACCTCGAGGAGCACGGGAGGGCTGCCGTGCTCAGCCAGAGCGCGGGCCAGCCGCACCGAGTCCACGGACTGGATGAGACCGAATCGAGCGGCGTGGCGGGCCTTGTTCGTCTGCAGGTGTCCGATCAGGTGCCACTCGGCGCCGGAGACCGCCTCCATCTTCGAGAGCGCTTCCTGGACACGGTTCTCTCCCAGCGTGACGAGGCCCAGGTCCACGGCCGCCTGGCAGGCCTCCACGGGCTGACCCTTGGTGACCGCGACGATCTCGATCCGATTCGGGTCGCCACCGGCGGCGGACACGCGCTCGCGAACCCGGGCGAGGTTGGCCGCTAGGTCAGGGCGACCAGGCACGCGAATCGGGCCCCGTCCGGGGAGCGGCGGTGCGAAGCCAGCGCGGCGGTCTCCTTGGTGCAGAGGGCGAGGTCGTGGACCTGACTCGCCGGCACGCCGGCCTCCAGCAGCTGGGCACGCAGGACCGAGCGAAGGTCGAGCAGGAAGCGACCCTGCTGGGTCGCCGAGACGTGCTCGGCCGGAAAGACGGCGGCCACCTCCTCCCCGACCTCATAACATCGCCCGCAGATGCCGGGGCCCATACCGGCGACCAGGTCGGACGGCCGCGAACCGTACTCCCGCCGCAGCCCCGCGACAGCCTCTCCGACCACGCCGGCCGCGGCTCCTCGCCATCCCGAGTGGACGAGGCCGAGCGCCGGCCGGGCGGGATCCAGGAGCAGGACCGGATAGCAGTCCGCGAAGGTCGCCAGCAGCGGCAGCTGTGGCGTGTCGGTGACCAGGCCGTCGCAGCCCGAGACCACTCCCGACGGTGCGTCGACCCGCTTCACCTCGCGGCCGTGGACCGCACCGACCACGGTAAGGCGGTCCGGGCGCAGCCCGAGGGCCTGGGCGAAGGCGGCCCTCGGTGGCGTGACCGCCAGCGCTCCCTCACCGCGCATCGATCCCAGGTCGGCGGTCGAGAAGGCGTGGACCAGCGCGGGCGCGCCGGCCAGTCCGGGGATGGCCAGGAGCCTTTCAGTAGACGGGGGGAGCGTTCCAGCCATCGAAGGAGCCCTCCAGCGTCTGCGCCACCGTCTCCATCTGTTCCCTGAGGTGCGTGATGGCACCCGGCGTCGGGACTATCCGCATGACCGAGGTGACCATCCAGGAGCCCTCCGCCAGCGCCCGGAGCTGGCAGCTGAAGCCCTCTTTCTCCAGCTGCTCACAGGCCGTCCGCGCACGGGCCTCACTGGTGACCTGGATGAAGGTCCGCACCGGGTGGGGCAGGGTCAGCCTCGAACCCATCTCGCGCAGCTGGTCGAGCCGCTCGAGATCGTCCTCGCGCGGAGGGCTGAGGCTCTCCGGCGGCTCCTTGTGGAGCTTGAAGCGAGGGACGAAGAACCCAAGCCAGTCCATGGGCCCAGGCTAACCGCTCCAGCGTCCCGACACCGCGCTCCGGACGGCCGGGTCAGCGACCGCCGGCGCGGCTGCTGCTCCTGGCCGACAGCACCTGGTCGATCTCACGCTTGACCTGCTGCAGGTCCATGAACTCCCGGTAGACGGAGGCGAAACGGATGTAGGCGACTTCGTCGAGCTCCTTCAGCCTTTCCATCACCATCTCGCCGATCTCCTGGCTGGGGATCTCCACCCGGCCACTGCGGCGCAGCTCCGCCTCGATGGCGTCGACGATGGCGTTCAGCCGCTCGGGTGAGATGTCCCGCTTCTCGGTCGCCTTCTTGAGGCCCATGAAGAGCTTCTGGGGGTCGAAGTCCTCGCGTCTGCCGTCCTTCTTGACCACGAAGAAGGGCACCGTCTCGATGCGCTCGTAGGTTGTGAAGCGCTGGCCGCACTGCAGGCACTCGCGACGCCGCCGGATCGCCTCGCCGACCTCGGAGTCGCGCGAGTCGACGACCTTCAGGTCATGGTGCCCGCAGTATGGACAGCGCAACTTCTCTCAGGTCCGATTGCGGAGGAAGGCCGGGATGTTGAGGTCGTCCTCCTCGGTGGTGTAGATGGGCCGGGTACTCTCCACGACCGGTCGCGAGTATTCGATGGTGGTGCTCTCCGAAGACGGCGGCGCCTGCATGGATGCCCGCTTGCGGCCGAAGCCGGTCGCAATCACCGTGATCTTGACCTCGCCCTGCATTCGGTCGTCGTTGACGACGCCGAAGATGATGTTCGCCGTCGGATCGGCCGAGGCCTTGACGATCTCCGCGGCCTTTTCGCACTCGTGGAGGGTGATGTCCTTGCCGGCCGTGATGTTGAACAGGATCCCCTGGGCGCCGTCGATCGAGGTCTCCAGCAGCGGGCTGGCCACGGCCTGCTTGGCGGCGTCCTCGGCCCGGTTGTCGCTGGAACCGAAGCCGATGCCCATCAGGGCCTCGCCGGTATCGGTCATGATCGCCTTCACGTCGGCGAAGTCCAGGTTGATGACGCCGGGGTTGACGATCAGGTCCGCGATTCCCTGCACGCCCTGACGCAGGACGTCGTCGGCGATCCTGAAGGCCTCTTCCAGCGTGGTCTTCTTGTCCACGACCTGGGCCAGCCGGTCGTTTGGAATCACGATCAGCGCGTCGACCTTGTCGCGCAGGTTCTTGATGCCCTCTTCGGCATTCTCGTTGCGGACCTTCCCCTCCCAGCGGAAGGGCCTGGTAACGACTCCGATGGTGAGGGCGCCCTCGGCCTTGGCGACCTCGGCGATCACGGACGAGGCCCCGGTCCCCGTCCCGCCGCCCATACCTGCGGTGATGAAGACCATGTCGGCCTCTTTCACCAGCTCAGTGAGCTCGGTGCGGCTCTCGTCGGCCGCGTCGCGGCCCTTGGTCCAGTCGCCTCCCGAACCCAGGCCGCGAGTGAGCTTGCGACCGATGTTGACCTTGATGTCCGCGTTGCAGCGCTCGAGCGCCTGCAGGTCCGTGTTGATCGCGATGAACTCGACGCCCTTCAGGGCGGCTGAGATCATTCGGTTGACTGCGTTGCCGCCGCCGCCGCCAGCTCCGATTACCTTGATTCGGGCGCGCCCGTCCTGCCGATCCGCCTTCTGCATCGTGTTCTCCTGCATCTCGTTCAACAACCCTTGCTGTGATGTGGCTTCACCCCAGGAAGCGAGAGGGACCTCGACCGGCTCAGAACGATGATCTCGCTTTGCGCACGCTCAGTGCTATCGACTTTTTCTCGCGGTGCATGCGGCGGCATGTCAGAAGAAGTCCCTGAGCCATCGGACGGTCTTCTGATACGCGCCGGCCAGCGCGGGTGGCTGCTGCTGGTGAGAGCGGCCGTTCTGAGCCGGCTGCACGCGGGCACCCCACTTGACGAGCCCGACCGCGGCCGCATACGAGGGACCGGCGACCCGGTCCGCGAGCCCGCCCACGCCGGCGGGTAGGCCGAGCCGAACCGCCGAATCGAAGACCGCTTGCGCGGCGTCGTGGGTGCCCATCAGGCGCGCACCACCGCCGGTGACCACCACGCCGGCGGGCAGCAGGCCCTCGTAGCCCGTCCGCTTGACCTCTTCGCGGGCCAGCTGAAAGATCTCGCGCATGCGCGGCCCGATGATCTCGGCCAGGTAGCGGCGGGGCGTCGGCTGAAGACGGTCGCCGCCCACCACCCTGACGTCGATCCGCTCCTCTGCGGCGATCAGGTCCGGCAGCGTGTGCCCGTAGCTGAGCTTCAACGTCTCCGCCTCGGTCAGCGTGGTGCGGAGTCCGATCGCGATGTCGTTGGTCACGTGGTTGCCCCCGATCGGGAGCACCGCCATGTGCAGGGCAGAGCCCTCGTTGTAGACCACGACGTCGGTCGTCCCGGCGCCGATGTCGATCAGGCAGACGCCCAGGTCGACCTCGTTGACGTTCAGCACGCCCTCGCCGGCGGCCAGGCCCTGGCTGACCACATCGTCGACGTCCAGGCCCGCCTGGTGCACGCACTTGATCACGTTCTGCACAGAGGTCTGGGCGCCGGTGACTATGTGCGTCTCGACCTCCAGCCGGTGGCCGGTCATCCCGACCGCCTCCTTGACGCCCTCCTGCCCGTCGACCGTGAAAGTGCGCGGAAGAACGTGGATCACCTGGCGGTCGCTGGGCACGCTGACCGCCCGCGCCGCGTCGACCACCCGGTGCACATCGTCCCCGCCGATCTCACGATCCGGCCGCGAGACCGCTATCACGCCCCTGCTGTTCTGGGACGTGATGTGTGGACCCGAGAGCGAGACGACGACCGACTCACCACGCACCCCGGCCATCCTCTCGGCGGTGATCATCGCCTGCTGGATGGCCTGGACCGTCTTGTCGATGTTCACCACGACACCCTTGCGCAGACCTTCTGCAGGGGTCTCGGCCACACCGGTGACGATGAGTTGGCCGTAGTCGTCTGCTTCGGCTATCACCACGGCTACCTTGCTGGTGCCGAGGTCGAGGCCGACCAGCCGCTTCCGCCTAGACAAAGGACCTAGTGGGATGCCTCCTGGATGAGTGGATAGAAAGAGTGGCGGGTTGCGTAGGAGTATAGCGCCCTATAACCTTAGTTGGCCCACATTTTGGGGCTCGCGCAAAATTTCTACACAGATTTAGTGTTCGGGCTCCCTGCCGGACAGAAACCGGCACCGGCCTCGGAGCACCCGGCTGGGGCGATCTCACAGCTCAGCGGCACGCCGGTGTCTGGGCCGCTGGAGCCGGTTGCCCGGAGGGGCCAGGGGCCGCCGGCGAGGCATCGATTCGAACCGGTCCGGCCCGTGTCGGCGCAGCCGGCGTCGGCGCCGGGGTCGACGCCGCCACCACCGGCGTGGCCTTCGGCTTCAGCC
>JALYYF010000391.1 GCA_030946725.1 Candidatus Dormiibacterota bacterium | reverse complement strand
CGTGGTGACGCTTCTGCTCCTCGCCGTGGCGGCGTTCGCCGGCTGGCGATTCTTCCAGGGCCAGGCCGCGACACCGTCGGTGCAGGTCTCGCAGAGCGACGCCCAGAGCGGGCGGAGCAAGGCCGCGGCGCTGGTGGGCGCGGGGGCGGAGGCCAGCAGGACCGGCCGCCCTCAGACGGTCACCGAGACCTTCACCGACGCCGAGCTGACCTCCCTGGCCAACGACCAGGCGGCGGCACGGAACCTGCCCGTCGACCACGTCGCCCTCCATGCGACCGGCCAGGGCACGATCGACGGCTGGGCTCAGGCCTACGCCGCTGGGCAGCCGGTGCCGGTGACGTTCCGGTTGCTGCCCGAAGTGGCGGACAACACGCTCCGGCTGCGCGTCCAGGAGCTCAGCCTGGGATCGGTGCCCCTCCCGCCCCCGGTGACCAGCCGGGTCCTCGACCAGGTGCGGCAGATCGTCGACGTCAAGCGGTCCTTCGACGGCCTTCGCCAGTTGCGCGTAACCACCACCGAAGGGCAGGTGACGGTTACCGGAGTGGCACAACCAAGCTAGGACCCCCTCCCTTACCCTCCCCGCAAGGGGGAGGGAGACGGCCGGCGAGCTAGCTTCGTCTGATCTCGTAGCGGGCGCCGCGGGCTTGTTCGAGGGCCTTGCGGAGCTGTTCTACGGCCTGTTCCTGGTTGGGGACCAGTTCGCGGATCCGTTCCGCCATTCGGTCTTCCACGCGGGCGATCTGGCGGCTGACAGAGTCGGCGTTGGCGCCCTGCGTGCGGTAGCGCTCGCGCTTGCGCCACAGCCGGGCGTGCTCCGTTCGCAGTTCGGACAGGGCGAGCTCCACCCGGCAGTCGAGGCAGAGGCCTTCCCGAACCTGCACGCTCGTCACCTGCCGGCCGCAGCGGCGGCAGGGGACCAGGATGGAACCGGTCATTTCAGCTCGGCCACCCGGGCGCCGCTCAACTCCGCCAGGCGGCCCGGCGAGATCGGGAAGACCGCGTCGGGCCGCCCGGCCGCCGCCCACACCACCGAAAACCGCTCCAGGTCGCTGTCCATGAAGACCGGCAGCTCGCTGACGTGGCCGAAGGGAGGGACGCCGCCGATGGCGTATCCGGTCGCCGCCCGGACCAGGTCGGCGTCGGCTTTGCCGGTCTCCCCGCCGGCGACCTCCGAGAGCCGGGCCGGGTTGAGACGATTGGCGCCGCTGATCAGTGCAACCACCGGCCGGCCGCCGGCCGTGAAGACGAGCGACTTCACGATCTGCCCGACCTCGCAACCGACCGCGCGGGCGGCGTCCTCCGCGGTCCGCGTGCCTTGAGGGAAACGCCGGACCTCCAGCTCCAGCCCGGCCGAGCGGAGCCACTGCTCGAAGCGGCTGGAACCTACCCCGGAGGCCATCTCAAGCTGCGCCCCCCGAGGACGTGGAGGTGGGCGTGATCGACCGCCTGCCCGGCGTCCGGCCCGACGTTGAGGACGAGGCGGTATCCGCTCTCCCCGACCCCCTGACTCCGCGCCACGGCGTGGGCGGTCTCGAAGAGCTTTTCGAGGACTCCTTCCCCGTTCAGTGCTCTGGCGTCGGCGAGGTGTCCGCGCGGCACGACCAGCGCGTGCACCGGCGCCTGCGGCTGCACGTCCTCGAAGGCGACCACCGTGTCGTCCTCGTATATGACTCGAGCCTGCGCCCTGCCGGCCGCTATCTCGCAGAAGATGCACTCTCCCATTCGACGTCGGAGATTACATCGACGGCGAGGTCGCAGGTGGCCCGTCTGGCCGGTAGACGATCCTCTCCAGCTCACCGGGCCGGCGCCCTTCGCCGGGTGCGGAGACCTGGATGTAGTTCTCGCTGAGACCGCGGATGCGGCCGCCGACGACCCGGTCCCAGATCACGTCCAGCGGCCTGCCTTCGAAACCCGCCCGGTACTCCGCTCCCAGGCGGTGCCCGAGCTCGATGACGCGGCGTGAGCGCTCCCTGGCCTCCGCCACCGGAACCTGGCCCGGGTAGCGAGCCGCGGCCGTCCTGGGACGGGGCGAGAAGCGGAACACGTGCAGGTCCATGAAGGCGGCCCTCTCTATCGCCTCCAGCGTCCGCTCGAAGTCCTCGGCCGACTCTCCGGGAAAGCCGACCATCACGTCGCCGGTCAGGGCCAGGTCGGGCCGAGCCTCCCGCGCGGCCGCCAGGCCACGCCAGAAGCTGGCCAGGTCGTAGCGGCGGCGCATCCGGGCCAG
>JALYYF010000388.1 GCA_030946725.1 Candidatus Dormiibacterota bacterium | reverse complement strand
GCGACCTCGGCGCCCGTGGCCGGGTCGCCGGTGGCTTCGACCACAGCTTCCAGCTCCAGCTGAGGCAGTAGGAGTGGATCCTGCGTAGCCACCGGCCGTCCTGCCCGCAGCGCGTCCACCGCCTCATCCGCAAGCTCAGTCAGGCAGACATGGTCACGCGTCCAGCCGTTCTCGGTGAAGGCGGCCAGCGCCCGCTGACCGTCGAGGTCTGCCGCCGCCATGACCCGCACGCCGACCATCGTCGCCATCTGGTCGACGATGCCGCGGCCCATGCGGCCGACCCCGACAACTCCCACAGCTGCGGGGCTCGAGCGACGTGCCTCCAGCTCGGCCAGGTACACGGTCGACTTGGAGACTAGCAAAACCGGTGATAGGATGGCTGACAGTCTTTTTGTCAGGTTCCAGGGAGATCGGAGAGGAGGGTGCGATGGACCGTCCTCTCCTGAAGCAGAAGCCAACCTCCGTTAGAGGGGGCGCCTGGACGTCACGAAGGGCTTCGAACTGGAGGACGTGGCATGTCCGAACAAGCTGACGCACGCGTAGATCCAGAACGCCAGGTCTGGGTGCCCTGGACCCGGCGCAAGTTCCTCGGCACGACCGGCCTCGCGGTGGCCGGGCTCGGCGCCGGCGCTCTGCTGGAGGCCTGCGGCGGCGGCAGCAGCAGTCAGGGCACGAGCTCCACTCCGAGCTCGAAGGTACCCCAGGCCAGGAGCGGTGCTTCCATCCGCCTGCTCCAGTGGGTTCACTTCGTGCCCGCGGCGGACAACGAGTTCATGCGCCAGTGCAACGAGTTCGGCAGCAAGTTTGGGGTAAAGGTTGCGGTGGAGCGGATCACGGCCGACCAGCTGCAAACCAAGACGGCGGCCGCGGTGGAGGCAAGCAGCGGACCCGACATAATCCAGATGCAGTACGGCTGGCCCCACCTCTACGCGAGCCAGTGCGAGGACGTCACCAACGACGTGAACATCCTGAAGCAGAAGCTGGGGGCGGTGGCTTCCGTCAATGACGCCTTCTGCAAGGTCGACGGCGTCTACCGCGCGGTCCCGTTCACGATCGTGCCGAACGCCTTCACCTACCGCACCGATTACTTCCAGAAGGCCGGCATAACATCCTGGCCGAAGACCTGGGACGACTTCACGCAGGCCGCGGGGAAGCTGAAGTCGGCGGGCGTGCCGCCCATCTCGCAAACCGACGGTCATGCATACGGCGACTCGCTGACGATGTGGAACCCGGTTCTATGGAGCTTCGGTGGCCGGGAGGTGAACGCCGACGGGAAGACCGTCGCCATCAACTCGAAGGAGACCCGGAACGCGATCAAGTGGGCGCAGAAGACCGTCCAGGCCGGCTTCGTTGTCCATCCCGAGTGGCTGGACCCAGACAACAACCAGGCCTATCACGCCGACCGTATCAGCGCCACCCTCAACGGCGCCAGCATTTACATTCGGGAGAAGGTGGAGTTCCACCACTTCGACAAGGTGAGCGACAACGGCGTGGTGCCGGCCGGACCCAAGGGCCTCTTCACGATGAACCTGATCTTCAACCATGCCGTCATGAAGTACTCGCCCGAGAAGGAGACGGCGAGGGCGCTGCTCCTCTATCTGATGGAGAAGGACAACTACCTCAAATACACGAAGGTGGCCGGCGGCTACAACGCCGGTCCCTACGCTTCGTTCGATAACGACCCCGTCTTCTTTGGACCCGACGCCGACCCAAAGATGAAGACGTTCCAGCAGGTCGTGAAGCCCGGCAAGTGGCCAGGCTGGCCGGCGCCGCCGAGCAAGCAGACGGCGCAGGCTCAGACACAGTACGTCACGGCCGATATGTTCGCCAAATCGCTGCAGAACAACGGCACTGGCGACCTCGAATCGGCCGTCAAGGAGGCCGAGTCCAGACTGAAGGCGATCTTCGAGCGGCCATCCTAGGATCACGAGGGAGGGACTTGTGGGAACCACAGCGGAGCGCGTCGCTCCTCAAGAGCCGGGCTACATCCGGTCCCGCTGGCTGGCGTCGAGCGAGGCCAGGTTTGGCTACCTGCTGCTGGCGCCGACGCTGGTCATGCTCGGCGTGTTCCTCGCCTGGCCATTTCTGTTCGGCCTCTGGCTCTCTTTGAGCAGCGCGGAGCTGCAGAACCCCGGCCACTTCATCGGCCTGGCCAACTTCAGGTTCGAGTTCGCGGTGGACAGACCGTTCCTCCAGGCGTTCACGAACACCTTCCTCTACACCGGCGTCACCACCGTCTTCAAGCTGGGGCTCGGAATGGTCATGGCGCTCCTGTTGAACCAGGTATTTCCGCTGCAGCGATTTGCCCGGGCCGCGCTGCTGCTGCCCTGGATCATTCCGACGGTTCTCTCGACGCTCGCCTGGAAATGGATGTTCGATCCCACTTTCAGCGTCGTGAACTGGGCCGCTGTGCACCTCCATCTCG
The DNA here is from genome assembly GCA_030946725.1 of Candidatus Dormiibacterota bacterium. Lineage (GTDB taxonomy): Bacteria > Chloroflexota > Dormibacteria > Dormibacterales > Dormibacteraceae > Nephthysia. The sequence continues at coordinate 8,793 of JALYYF010000388.1, read as the reverse complement.
TGAGCTACCCAGGACCGAACTGGTTCGGCGGCACCAAGACCGCGCTGGCGGCCCTGATGATCGTCAACATCTGGCGCGGCATGCCCTTCTACGGCATCTCGTTCCTGGCCGGCCTGCAGACGATTCCGGTCGACCTCTACGAGGCGGCCAGGGTGGACGGCGCCAGCCGCTGGCAGCAGTTCCTTCACATCACGGTGCCCATGCTCCGGCCGGTGCTACTGGTGGTCTTGATGCTGAGCACGATCCTGACCTTCGCGGACTTCCAGGTCCCCTTCGTCCTGACCAACGGAGCGCCCTTCAACAGCACGCACGTGCTCGCCACCTGGGCGTACCAGTGGGGCGTTCCGGGCGGCGAGATAGGTCTGGGAGCGGCCGTGTCAGTGGTGCTGTTCCCGCTGCTCGCGGTGCTGGTCGCTGGCACGCTCCTTCTCATCCGGAGGCGTGATTAGCGATGGCGGAAATAGCGCGGCGGCGGACCACGGCGCGGCGGCGGAGCGAGGCGCCGATGTGGGAGCGGGGGCTCGGGCGCTGGATCCGGATCTACATTCCTCTCCTCCTGTTCACCATCATCACCCTGTTCCCGTTCTACTGGATGCTCATCACGTCGTTCAAGTCGCCATCCGAGCTGTTCAACTTCAATCAGAACCCGTTCATCGTCCAGCAGCCGACGTTGGAGCACTGGAAGCAGCTCTTGTTTCAGAGCAACTTCCCCCGCTGGACGCTGAACACCACGATCGTGGCCATCGTGTCGACGCTGATCTCACTGTTCTGCAGCGTCCTTGCGGGCTACTCACTCGCCCGGCTCCGATATCGCGGCGCCAACGGCATCGGTTGGGGCATCTTCATCACCTATCTGGTGCCGCCAACCCTGCTCTTCCTGCCCCTGACGTTCGTGATACGGGACCTGCACCTCTTCAACAACCTGGGCGCCCTGATCCTGACCTATCCGACCTTTCTGATCCCGTTCTGCACGTGGCTTCTCATCGGCTACTTCAAGAGCATTCCGCGGGAGCTGGAGGAGTCCGCGATGGTGGACGGCGCGACCCGCTTCCAGGCGATGACGCGGATAGTGATACCGCTGGCGCTGCCCGGCATACTTTCGGCGGGAATGTTCGCTTTCACGTTGAGCTGGAACGAGTTCCTGTATGCGCTCATCTTCATGAACGACAGCCTCGCCAAGACCATCCCGGTCGGAGTAACCCAGGAGTTCATCAAGGGCGACGAGTTCTTCTGGGGCGTGCTCATGGCGGGAGCCCTTCTTGGCTCGGTACCGGTCGCCCTTCTCTACTCGTTCTTCGTCGACCACTTCGTCTCCGGGATGACCGCCGGCGCAGTGAAGGGCTGAGCGGGTCAGTCTCCGGCTCAGCGGCTGGTGACCACGCTTGCCGTTGCGCTGTCACTGCTGGCGGCCGTTTTGCACGCTTACTGGAACGTCCGGCTGAAGGCGGCCGCCGACCCCCTGGCGCTGGCAGCGCGGGCCATGTCGGTGGGTACGCTGCTGGCGGCGCCGGTGGTTGGCGCCCTCTGGGTCGCCGGTGGGCGTCCCGGGCTTCCCTGGCAGGGCTGGGTTCTGCTGGGCCTCTCAGTCGTGCTCGAGCTGGTCTACGTGCACCTGCTGTCGGCCGCCTACAAGCGTGGCGACGTCTCCTCCGTGTACCCCGTCGCGCGCGGCAGCGCCCCGCTGCTCGCGGTCCTGGCCGGGCTGCTCCTCTTCGGCGAGCACCTCCACACACTCCAGTTCCTCGGTGTGGCGCTGCTGCTGGCGGGCATCTGGCTCGCTCGTCCTCCGCGCCGTCAGCGGGCTTCACTTGCCCTCGCCGTCCTGATCGGCATCTGCATCGCCGCCTACACCGCCGTCGACAGCCGCGGCGTCCGGCTCGGGCCCTTTTGGCTCTACACGTGGCTGATGTTCGCGCTGCTCTCAGCAGCCCTCGTTCCCTGGCGAGGAGCGCGCCCGCTGCCGGGCGCGCCGACCGTGGGCGTGCTCGTGGTCGGGTCCTACGCGCTGGTCCTCGCCGCCCTCAGCCTGGCGCCGCTGGTTCTCGTGGCGCCGCTCAGAGAGTCCGGGGTCGTCCTGGTCTCGCTGTGGGGCGTGTTCCGCCTCGGTGAGCGAGACGGCGCACGGCTGAAGGTCCTGGGAGCCGGTGCCGTCCTGGCCGGCGTCACCCTCGTGACCGCCGGCTGAGAGCCCTCAGCGCGACCGGGAGCCGACCTTCTCCGCGGGACGGATGCGCAGGGCGCTCCAGGTCTCGTCGACGGCCACCTGGGTGACCGGCTCCCATCCGGTGCCGGCCAGGGCGTCCCAGACGGCCTGCCGGCTCAGGTCCGACGCCGAGCTGGATGCCAGCTTCGGGTACGAGAGCCACAGGATGCCGTCGGGCCCGGCGGTGCTGATCGCCTGGGCGATCCCGGCATCGAGGTCACGGCGCGTGCGCGCGAAGAGCTGCACCACTTCGAACGGGCCCTCTCCGGAAGCGGCCACGCTGGCACCGGCCGGCAGCGGCGAGAGCAGGTCCAGGTAGCCCTCCGGGGGGTTGATGACCAGCGCTCTCGCTCCCGACCGAATCTGCAGTTTGCGGGCCAGGTTTCCGTTCATGGCCTCTCCTCGACGGGTGTGGGAAGGGTGATGGCACCTTCGGAGGCGGACCTCACCTGCGCCGCGTACTTGGCGAAGACGCCGCTCCGGTAGTGCGGCTCGGGCGGCGACCAGTCGCGGAGACGCTCCTCGATGTCGACGCCCTCCACGTCGACGGTTCGCCGCTCCACGTCCACGACCACCACGTCCCCGTCCCGAAGAGCTGCCAGGGGTCCGCCCACCGCCGCCTCGGGAGCCACGTGGCCGATCATCAGGCCCTTGGTCGCGCCGGAGAAGCGGCCGTCAGTGATCAGGCAGACCGAGTCGCCCAGGCCCTGGCCGACCAGCGCGCCGGTGACCTTCAGCATCTCGCGCATGCCGGGGCCGCCCTTGGGACCCTCGTAGCGGATCACCACCGTGTCGCCGGCCTTCACCTGGTTGGCATAGACGGCCGTCAGCACGTCCTCCTCCCGGTTGAACACTCGAGCCGGCCCGCGATGGTGGTAGGGGGAGTGGTGGGCCACCTTGATCACGCTGCCCTCAGGCGCCAGGTTGCCGCGGAGGATCACGAGGCCTCCCTCCCGGCTGAAGGGCTGATCGAGCGGGCGCACGACCTCCTGGCCGGGCGTCTCGACCACCGCCGCGCATTCCTCCTCCAGCGTCCTGCCTGTGACGGTCAGCGCGGAGCCGTCGACGTAGCCTCCTTCGATGAGCCGCCCGGTAAGCACGGCGATCCCTCCCGCCCTGTGCAGCTCCGGCGCCGCGAAGCGGCCACCTGGCTTGAGGTCGCAGAGCAGCGGTGTCCGCCGGGAGATCTCGTCGATATCGTCCACCGTCAGCGGCACGCCGACCTCGCGGGCCAGAGCCAGCAGGTGAAGGACCGCGTTGGTCGACCCCCCGGAGGCGGCGACCGCCGCGATGGCGTTCTCGAAAGCGTTGCGGGTGAGGATCTGGGAGGGACGCAGGTCGGCCTCGAGCACCCGCATCACCAGCTGGCCGAGGGAGCGGGTGGCCGGCTCCCGCTCCGGGTCCACGGCCGGGATGGAGTTGTAGCCGACCGGCGAGAGTCCGAGCACCTCCATGACCATCGACATCGTGTTCGCGGTGTACTGCCCCCCGCAGGCCCCTGGGCCCGGGCAGACCACCGCCTCGAACTCGCGCAGGTCCGCCTCTGTCATGATGCCCGCGGTCACCGAGCCGATCGCCTCGAAGATGTCACCGACCGCCACCTCGCGGCCGCGGAAGCGGCCGGCCAGGATCGAGCCGGAATAGACCAGGACCCCCGGCCGGTCCAGCCTGGCCATCGCCATGGCGGCCGCCGGCACTGTCTTGTCACAGCCCGTGATGCAGAGGAGGGCGTCGAAGTAGTGGCCGCGGCTCACAAGCTCGATCGAGTCGGCGATCAGCTCCCGGGAGACAAGCGAGCTCTTCATGCCCTCGGTTCCCATGGTGATGCCGTCGGAGATGGCGATCGTGTTGACCTCCATCGGCGTGCCGCCCGCCGCGCGGAGGCCCTCCAGCGCCCACTGGGCCAGCTGGCGATGGTTGAAGTTGCAGGGCATGGTCCCGATCCAGGAGTGCGCCACCCCCACGATCGGCTTCTCCAGGTCCTCGTGCGAGAAGCCGATGTTGAGCAGGTAGGAGCGCGCGTTGGCTCGCTCCATACCGTCGTAGAGGGTGGGGCTGTATCGCCGCAGCTCGCTCAAGTTCAGTGCCTCGCTCTTCTCATCTCGGCCAACCTGTCGGGGTCGAAGTCGGGCGACCTGACCCAGCGCAGAAACGTCTGCTCGCGCTCGATGACGCGGTCCGCCGCGGCCGGCAGCTCGGCGGCGATCTCGTGGGGTACCAGCAGGACGCCGTGCTGGTCGGCGTGGATCAGGTCGCCGGGCGCGACGACGAGCCCCCCGACCCGCACCGGCTTGCCGACCGACTCGACGCGCACGTAGGCGTGGGAGACGCCGGCGCCGCGCGCGAAAAAGTGGAAGCCGATCCCCCGCACCTCGTCGAGGTCGCGGACGCTTCCGTCGGTCACCGCGCCGGTGCAGCCCAGCGCCTGGAAGACGCTGGCGTTCACCTCCCCCCAGAGCGCGCCGTGAGCCGGGGGGTCATCCAGGTCCTGGACGACTACGACTCGGGGGGCGGGGCAGCTGCGGACGTGGGACCAGAGCGCGGCCTGGTCGCCCTGGCCGGCACCGCGCGCCCGGATGGTGGCGGTGGCTGCGTACCCGACCATGACGCCCAGCTCGGGAAACATGCAGCGGACCTCGGTGTTCGCGAACCCCTCGTCGCGCGGCCGGACATCGAACTCTTCGACGGCGTTGGCCAGCGTCGGCGTGTCGTAGCGCCGCAGCGCCTCGAGCACCTCGTCAGGCATAGGAGGAGCTCTTGGGCCCGGAGTCCCGCTCACCGGTCAGCGCTCTCACGACGGCACCGGCCTGCTGGCGCATGAAGACGGCGTCGGAGTTGACGTTGAGCATGCGGAAGCCCGCCTCCAGCCAGCGCTGGGCCGTCTCGATGCTCCCGCAGTGGATGCCGGCCACCACGTCGTGGCGCCGGCAGCCGGCCAGGATGGAGCCGATCAGCTCCGCGTGCTCCGGACTCTCGACCGTCGCCGAAGGGGGCATGCCGTGCGTGACGGCGAGATCGTTGGGACCCACGTAGACGGCGTCGATACCCGGGACGGCAAGGATGTCGTCCATCCTCTCGACCCCGGAGTCGGTCTCGATCATGATCGCCACCACCGTCCGCCGGTTGGCGACCTCCGGCGAGTAGCCCTCCACGCCGAGTGCGGCGCGCACCGGGCCCCAGGAGCGGTAGCCCTCGGGCGGGTACCGGCTGGCGCCGACCGCCTGGCGTGCCTCCTGGGCGGAGTTGACCATGGGCACGATCACGCCCTGGGCACCGGCGTCGAGCGCCTTCATGATCTCGCCCGGCTCGTTCCAGCGAACCCGAACGAAGGCCGGCGTGCCGCTGACGGCCAGCGCCTGCAGCATCGGCACCATCTGGTCGTAGCCGACCAGACCGTGCTGCGTGTCGACGCAGACCCAGTCGAATCCCGAGCGCCCCATCAGCTCGGCCGAGAACCCGCCCGGCATCACGCACCATCCGCCGACGGTTGGGCGGCCGGATTCCCACAGCTCGCGCAGGCTGGTCATGACCGCCGGCTCACGCCGTTGACCACGTGGTGGGGGTCCAGCCCGTCCAGCACACGCCGCATGTTGGCCGCGCAGGTCTCCAGCAGACGGGTCTCCGATTCCTCGCTCACGCCGGCGACGTGGGGGGAGAGGAACACGCTGTCCATCTCTCGCAGCGGGGAATCCGGGGCCAGTGGCTCCAGCTCGAAGACGTCGAGCGCGGCGCCCGCCAGCCGGCCTTCCTGGAGGGCCTCGACCAGGGCGCGCTCATCGACCACCGGTCCCCGGCTCGCGTTGACCAGGAACGCCCCCCTCTTCATCCGGGCCAGGGCCGCGGCGTCGATGAGCGCCCGTGTCTGGGTGTCCAGCGGCACGTGCACGGTCACCACGTCAGCCTGAGGCAGCAGCTCCGCCAGCGGAAGCTGGAGGCCGCCGTCCACCTGGCGGGGGACCACGTCGCTGAAGAGCAGCCGGCAGCCGAAGCCTCGCAGCCTCTCGACCACGGCTGCCCCGGCGTGGCCCACGCCCACCACGCCCACGGTCAGCGCTCCCAGCTCGTGGGTCCCGGCGGGGTCGTTGGGCCAATGCCCCTCGCGCATTCGGCGATCCCGGAGGGCGCCCTGGCGGAGCAGGTTGAGCACGGCCATCACCGTCCAGTCGGCCACCGCCTCCCGGTTGTAGCCGGCGGCGTTGGCGACCGGTATGCCGAATTCGGCGGCCGCGCGGTGGTCGATGGCGTCGAATCCCACCGCTGGCTGCTGGATCAGACGGCAGCGTCGCATCGCCTGCAGAGCCAACCTGTCGATGGGATGGCGCCGCTTCTTGTCGCCGAGCACCAGGTCGGCCAGCGCGACCACGTCGCGGACCGCGTCCGGGGTCGCCGCGGGTGGCACCGTCAAGACCTCTACCTCGTACGTGCTGTCGAAGAGCCCGGCAAGGATCTCTTTCGGATAGGGGCTCAAGGAGGCGAGCACAGCGCCCACCAGCCGAGTGTAACTGCGCGCCCCGCTGCCAACGTGGAGTGATGGCCGCCGGGCCATCAAGAAGCTGCCCGCGTCCGGCCCGCCTGAACCTCCAGGTGCACCTCTAGGCCTCCAGCGACAGGTCTCTGATCCAGGCCACCAGGCCGGAGGAGATCTCCGACACCCGATGCGGGGAGCCGGCTCATCGGTGACCCGGGCCGCCTGGATACGGTCGAGTCGGAAGGCGCGGCCGGCCTGGCGAAGCCTGCACCATCCGACCAGGTACCAGTGCTGGGCGCTTCCCACCAGCCCGGCCGGCTCCACCAGCCGTCCGCCGGTCAGTGCGCCGCTTCGGTCGAGGTAGTCGAGCTCCACGACGTGCCCGCGGGCGAGCGCCGCCTCGACGATCCTCAACGTCGCAGCCCACGGTGGTTCTTGCGAGACGGGAGGCTGAGGCCCTCAGGCCAGCGCTCGATCCCCGGCCTCGAGACCCGCCTCCACCGCCGCCAGGCCTTCATCGAGCTCCTCGTCGCTGATGTTGAGCGGAGGCGCGAAGATGATCAGGTTCCATCGGAAGAGCGGCCAGGCTCGGCGGGCGAGGACCGCCTTGCGGACGTCGGCCATTTCCGGACTCAGGGGCGCCTCGGTGCGCTGAGGACTGAACGGCTCGCGGGTGGCACGGTCCTTGACCAGCTCCAGGCAGCCCAGGAGCCCGACGCCGCGCGCCTCGCCGACGCAGGGATGCCTGGCCGCGAGCTCGCCCAGCCGCTCCTGCAGGCGACGGCCGGTATCCGCGGCGCGGGCCGCCAGGTCCTCTTCGATGTAGACCTCGAGCGTGGCGCAGCCGGCGGCACAGGCCAGGGGATGAGCGGCGTAGGTCAGGCCCGCCCCCAGGTAGTGGTCGTCGAAGTAGGCCGCGACGCGGTCGCTGACGATGCTGGCCCCGAGCGGGACATAGCCCGAGGTGAGGCCCTTGGCGACCGACATCAGGTCCGGGGTGACGTCGTAGAGCTGCCCGGCGAACCAGGCGCCGGTGCGGCAGAACCCGGTGATGACCTCGTCGAAGACGAGCAGGATGCCGTACCGGTCACAGAGCTCACGCAGGCAGCGCAGATAGCCCTCCGGGGGCGGCACCAGTCCGGAGAGACCGGTGACCGGCTCGACGATGACGGCCGCCACGTTCTCCGGGCCCTCGCCGTACACCGTCTGCTCGACTGCGCTGGCGCAGGCCAGGGTGCAGCGGTCACGGTCGCCGCAGAACTGGCAGCGGTAGCGGTAGGGGTCGAGCGTCTTGACGAACCCGGGGGCGCCCGGCTCCGAGTAGAAGCGCCGGTTCTCGCCGGTTGCGCTGACCGCCCCCAGCGTCGATCCGTGGTAGCTCTGGTAGCGGGTCACGATCTTGTGGCGCCCGGTCGCCTGGCGCGCGATGCGGATGCAATACTCGATCGCCTCGGCGCCGCCGTTGGTGAAGAACGTGCGGTTCAGGTCTCCCGGCGTGAGCTCCGCCAGCATCTCTGCGAGGCGGGCGGCGGGCCGGTTGGCGAAGTTGGGTCCGATCACCGGAAGCTCGCCGGCCTGGCGCCGGATCGCCTCCACGACCTTCGGATGGCCGTGCCCGACGTTCATGTACGCGAGCTGGCCGCCGAGGTCCAGGTGCCGGTTGCCCTCGGCGTCGAAGAACCAGCTGCCCTGCGCGCCGGTGACGGTCAGCGGGCTCAGCGACGCCTGTGCCGCCCAGGGGTAAAGCCGCCGGTCGCTCGGTGCCACCTGGCACTCGATGATAGTCCCCGAGGGCGCCGGCGCAGGAGAGGCGGTCTACGCCTGCGCGAAGAGCACGTGGGTGGCGCCCGGGAGCTGCAGCGGGCCGTCGCCGAGCTCGCGTCGCAGCTCCTCGACGGCGTGGGAGCGCAGCCGGGCCTGATCAGCCGCCGAGACCGTCTCGAGGCGCCAGGCGCAGTCCCACCAGCCGAACATCCGGCTCACAAGCTCTTCCGGGCTGGAATAGGTGATGGTCTCCTCGACGCGCTCGACGCGGGCTGAGGCGAAGCCGGCGGCCAGGACCGCGTCCCGCACCCTGGCAGGCTGCTCGAGGATGGCGAGGGTGGGGGCCTGGTCCGGGACC
>JALYYF010000364.1 GCA_030946725.1 Candidatus Dormiibacterota bacterium | reverse complement strand
GGAGTACCCGGCGAAGCCGGGGGAGGGGGTCCTACGCAGTCTGAAAGTCCCCAACGGAAGGTTCCGGGAACCCGCGAAGCGGCAGCCGGGCTGTCCGTCTATGTCGTATCGGACTCGAGCGCTCGATCAAAAGCCGCGCCCTGGAACCCCCTCCCCCGACTTGCGCGGGGGAGAGACTTCTATCAGGCGGTGGGGAGCACGGTGTCGTTGGCGCGCCAGCAGTACCAGGCGGCCGCGCTTCGGTAAGGCCGGTAGAGGTCGCCGAGGGCGGCGAGCTCGCGTGGCTTGGGCAGCACGGCGAGGCCATGGAGGATCGCGTAGCCTTTCCGGACCGCGAAGTCGTCCACCGGCCAGACGTCGGGGCGGCGCAACTGGAAGATCAGGAACATCTCCGCCGTCCAGCGCCCGATGCCGCGCACGGCGGACAGCCTCTGCACGATCTCCTCGTCCGAATAAGCTTCCAGCCCCTCCAGCGGCACCGTGCCGTCGAGCGCCCTGGCCGCCAGGTCGCGTATCGAGGCCGTCTTGGCGGCGGAGAGACCGGCTTTCCGGAACGCTTCCTCGGGCAGTGCCAGGACCGCTTCCGGCCGCAGCGCCCCGTCGAAGTTGGCGACGAAGCGCCCGTGGATGGCGGCGGCGGCCCGGCCGGCGAGCTGCTGGAACGTGATGCTTCTGACCAGCGCGGCGAAGTACCCCTCCAGTGGCGGTCGAAGGGCCGGCGGTCCGAGCACCTTGATCAGGCGGCCCATCGCGGGGTCACGCCTCGCCAGCTCCACAGCGGCGGCGGCCAGCTCGTCGCCCGACCGCGCGGCCACGCCCTCCACTCGTCCTGAGCTCCCTTTGCCCCCGAAGGGGCTTTCAGGCGAGCTCTTGCATCAGCCGGTTGAAGTCGTCCCGGCTGATTCGAAGCTCGGCTTCCCCGAGGTCCCGAAGGGGCCGCTCCGGCAGGCGCTCCCGGGTGGCGAAGTCCTCCATCTGCTCGTCCAGATAGAGAAGCCCGGTGACGAGCTGGCCTCGCTGACGGCTCTCCTCGAGGAGCCGCATGGCGGCGATCCGGTCGCGGGGGTCATGGTCTTCGCCAACCTTCTTGAGCACGATGTGCGACCCGTCGTGCAGCTCGACCTCGTGCGCCGTGCCGGGCTCGTAGTCCACCTCGATCTCCTCGAAGTAGGGGATGAAGGAGACGTCGTGGATCTCGTTGTCGTGCTCCTTGACCCAGCTGTAGCTCTTGGTGGACCCGTCGTGGTCGTTGAAGGTCACGCAGGGCGAGATGACGTCCAGCACCGCGGTGCCGGAGTGCGCCAGCGCGGCCTTGACCAGCGGGACCAGCTGCTTGCCGTCCCCGCTGAAGGAGCGGGCCACGAAGCTGCAGCCGATGGAAAGGGCCACCGCGCAGGGATCGATCGGCTGGTAGGAGTTGACGGCGCCTCGCTTCTGTACCGAGCCGACGTCGGCGGTGGCTGAGAACTGGCCCTTGGTGAGGCCGTAGGTGCCGTTGTCCTCGATGATGTAGGTGCAGTCGACGTTGCGCCGGACCATATGCATGAACTGCCCGAGGCCGATCGAGGCCGTGTCCCCGTCCCCGGAGACTCCGAGCAACACCAGCTTGCGGTCGGCCAGCCCGGCTCCGGTCGCCAGCGCCGGCATCCGGCCGTGCACTCCGTTGAAGCCGTGCGCCCGCTCGACGAAGTAGGCCGGCGTCTTGGAGGAGCAGCCGATCCCGCTCATCTTGGCGAGGCGATGCGGCTCCACGCCGAGCTCGTAGAGCGCCTTGACCAGGTGGTTGGTGATCGAGTTGTGCCCACAGCCCGCGCAGAGCGTGGTGGCGGCGCCCTTGTAGGCGTCGCGGGATAGACCGATGCGGTTTACGGCTGCGGTTGGCATCAGACGGGCAGGGCCTCCAGCTCCAGGAGCGGACGGGTGATCACTTCCGCCGGAATCGGCTGCCCGTCGTAGTGCCGGATGGAGCGGATCCGACCCACCAGGTCAGGCGGAAGCTGAAGCCGGACCAGGTCGTACATCTGACCGTCCCGATTCTGCTCCACCACGTACACGCGCTCATGGTCGGCCACGAAGTCGACCAGCGAGCGCGGCAGCGGCAGCGCCCGGACTCGGAGGTAGTCGACGGCCAGGCCGCGCTCGGCCAGAAGGTCGCGCGCCTCCACCACTGCGTGGTGCGTGGTGCCGTACGCGATGAGGCCGACGGCTTCCTTGCCGGAACCCTCCAGCAACGGCTCAGGCATCGCCTCCCGCGCCGTCTCGAACTTGCGCGCCAGCCGGTCCATGTTGCGGGCGTAGACCTCGGCGCTCTCCGTGTAGCGGGCCTCCTCGTCGTGGCCGGAGCCGCGCGTGAAGTAGCCGGCCTGGAGGTGTTCGGTGCCCGGCAGCGTGCGATAGCCGATGCCGTCCCCGTCGGGGTCGCGGTAGCGCCCCCAGTCGCCCTGCAGACGCTCGAGGTCTGCCGCGCTCAGCACCTTCCCGCGGTCGAACGGCTTCTCCGGGTACTTGAACTCCGGGGACATCCAGAGGTTCATGCCCAGGTCGAGGTCGGAGAGCACGAAGACCGGGGTCTGAAAGCGGTCGGCCAGGTCGAAGGCGGCGGTGCCGAACTCGTAGCACTCGGCGACGGTGCCGGGGAGCATCACCAGGTGGCGGGTGTCGCCGTGTGAGAGCGTGTACGCGAAGGCGAGGTCGGCCTGCGAGGTGCGGGTGGGCAGGCCGGTCGAGGGGCCGATGCGCTGGATGTCGAAGATCACGACCGGGACCTCGGCGTAGTAGGCCAGCCCGCTGAACTCGGCCATCAGCGAGATGCCGGGTCCGCTGGTGGAGGTCATCGAGCGGGCGCCTGCCCAGCCGGCGCCGATGGCTATCCCCACCGCGGCCAGCTCGTCTTCGGCCTGGACGACCGCGATCCGCTTCTCACCTGTGCCCCTGTCCACGCGGAAGCGGTCGGCGTAGGCGATCAGGTTCTCGCAGAGGCTGGAAGAGGGCGTGATCGGGTACCAGGCGGCCACGGTGCAGCCGCCCATGATGCAGCCCAGCGCGGCGGCCTGGTTGCCCTCGATGAGCATCAGCCCGTCCGTGCCTCCGCCGATAGGGCTCAGCCTGTGGCGGATCTGGCGGTCGCTGAAGTGCTCGCGCCAGTACTCGTAGCCGACCCGTGCCGCATCGACGTTGACGGCCCAGGCCTTGGGCTTGCTCTGGAAGGTGCGCTGGATGCCGTGCTCGATCGCCTCGAAGGGGATGTGGAGCAGTCCGGCGACCACTCCCACGTAGAGCATGTTGGTCAGCTGCTTGCGCAGCGAGTCGTTCTGGATCTGAGTCTTGGCCAGCTTGGCGAAGGGGACCGGAAAGTAGATGAGGTCCTCGCGTGCCCCCGCCGTCGAATAGGCCTCTTCGTGCACCACGGCGCCACCGGCGTGCACGACCTTCAGGTCGCTGGTCCAGGTGGCCGGGTTCAGGGCGACCAGCAGGTCCGGGTCGCCATGGCGGGCCTGGTAGCCGCGCGGTGAGATCCGGAGCTGGTACCAGGTCGGCAGCCCCTCGATGTTCGAGGGAAAGACGTTCTTGGGCGCCACGGGGATGCCCATGGAGAAGATCGCTCTGGTCAGCACCAGGTTGGCCGACTGGCTGCCGGAGCCGTTGACGGTGGCTGCCTGAAACGTCAGGTCGTTGACTAGCTGGTCCAAGTCCCTCTATCCAAGCGAAACATCGTACTCTTCACACGCATTTCGTCATTGATTGGTTGGTCTGTCAAGACCGCCTGTTAAGCGCCTCTTGAGAGTCGCCTCACTCAGGTGGAAACCGACACCGCGATCTCATCGCCGAGGCCCCTCAGGATCGTCTTCGAACCTCGCCAAGGGAAGCCAGAGGCGGACCATGAATCCCCGATCACTGTGCGCGGTCTCCAACTGGCCGCCAAGCAGCTCCGCGCGCTCCCGGATCCCGTTCAGGCCGCGGCCCCCCGCCGGCAGAGGCAGAGGCGACTTGCCATTGCTCGACAGTCCAGGAGGTTCGCCGTCGTCCTCCACGGTGAGCTCCGTGCCATCCGCCTGATAGCGGAGCCGAACCTCGACCTGGTGAGCTCCTGCGTGCTTGCCGGCGTTGACGAGCGCCTCCTGCGCCGCGCGGTAGACGGCCAGCCGGGCCTCCGGCGCCAGCTCGACCGACCTTCCCTCCACGCGTAGGTGGGCCTCGATGCCTGAGTCGCGCTCGAACTGGGAAACCAGCTCGGCCAGCAGGGCGGGACCGGGCGGGGGGTCTCCGCGCAGCGTGCCCAGGGCGCGGCGCGCTTCCTCGATGCTCTCGCGGGTCAGCGCCTGAGCGCGGTCGACGGCGGCCAGGGCCGCACGTGCGGCCGGGTCCTCCGCCCGTTGCGCCAGCTGGGTATGCGCGTCCTCGATCTCCAGGCTGAGGGTGGAGAGCGTGCTGCCGAGTACGTCGTGGATCTCCCGGGCCAGCCGCACCCGCTCGGCGACCCGGGCCGCGCGGGCCTGGAACTCCCGCATCTCGTCCAGCTCGGCCAGCGCGGCCCCGGCCCGGGCCTGCTGCTCCCGGACCTGCCTCACGCCGACCGCTCCCAGAAAGGCGGCCGCAAGGCCGACGGCCTCGAATGCGATCCATAGCGGCGGGGATCCCCAGCGGCTGCCGACGACCCCGGGCAGGATCACGACCAGTGCACCGACGGGCGCCGCGTAGAGCAGCGGGAAGCGCGTCCTGGCGCTGATCAGCGCCATGAAGACGCCAAAGCCCGCGATCGGCCCGTTGGACGCGGCCAGGCCGGCCAGCCCGGCCGCGGCCATCGCCGCCGGCAGCACCGGATGGGGCCGGCCAGAGTTGCCGGCCCAGGCCAGGACGATCGAGCCTTCGAGGACCCCCAGAAAGGCGAGGACCCTGGGATCGCGGTTGGGCCCCGCGGCTTGAAAGGCCGCCGCCGCCACCAGCACCGTGCCGATCAGCATCGCCACCCGAAACACGCTCCGGCCAGGAAGCACGTTCGGAGCCTCTCTCATCGAGCGGGATGATAGGCGCCCGCCGTCGGGGCTGAGACGGCCGCCACCGCCCCTCGGCGCCAGGGTCGAGTTCCCTGGGGTCGCTACCATTGCGGAACGTGAGAGTCGGGGTTCCTCGAGAGGCGGTCGCGGGGGAGCGCCGGGTGGCGATGGTCCCCGACGTCGCGGAGAGGCTCAAGGACCTCGGCCTGGAGGTCATCGTGGAATCGGGCGCCGGCGCTGGCGCCGGGTTCCCCGACGAGGCCTATCGCGACGCCGGGGCCGAGATCGTGGCAGGTCCCGGTTCCGTCCTCGGGACCTCGGACGTGATCCTCAAGGTGCAGGCTCCCACCATCGACGAGGTACGCCTGCTCAAGTCACGCGCGGTGCTGATCAGCTTCCTGCAGCCCGCGAGCCAGGCGGCGGTGGTGGAGGCGCTGGCCGAGCAGGGCGTGACCGCCTTCTCGCTGGAGCTGCTGCCCCGCATCAGCCGCGCGCAGAGCATGGACGCCCTCTCCTCGCAGGCCTCGCTGTCCGGGTACAAGGCCGTGCTCATGGCCGCCAACCAGCTGGGGAAGTTCTTCCCCATGCTGATGACGGCCGCGGGGACGATCGCCCCAGCCCGGGTGCTCGTGCTGGGGGCCGGCGTCGCCGGTCTGCAGGCCATCGCCACCTCCCGCCGGTTGGGTGCCGTGGTCGAGGCCTACGACGTCCGCCCGGCGGTCAAGGAGGAGGTGCAGAGCCTCGGCGCCCGTTTCGTGGAGCTGGAGCTGGAGGCGCAGGAGGGCCAGGGCGGCTACGCCGGCCAGCAGTCCGAAGACTTCCTGAGGCGGCAGAGGGAGCTGCTGGGCGAGAGGGTGGCCGCGGCCGACGTGGTGATCACGACGGCGGCCATCCCGGGGCGTCGGGCGCCGGTGCTCGTCACATCCGACATGGTCCGCGCCATGCGCCCGGGCTCGGTCATCGTGGACCTCGCGGCCGAGACGGGCGGCAACGTCGAGCTGACGGTTCCCGGGAAGGTCAAAGAGGTGGGGGGCGTGAGCATCGACGGCACTCTGAACGTTCCCAGCACGGTTCCGCTGCACGCGAGCCAGCTCTATTCGCGCAACGTGGCGAACCTCCTCCAGCACCTCCTGAAGGACGGCCGGGTGCAGGTCGACTTCGAGGACGAGATAACCCGGGGCTGCTGCGTGACCTACCAGGGCGAGGTCGTCCACCCGCGCGCTCGAGAGGTGATGAAGGCGGCCTCGTGAACACAGACCTGATCACCGAGATCACGTACTTCGTGCTCGCCGTCTTCGTGGGGTTCGAGGTGATCTCGAAGGTGCCGACCATCCTGCACACTCCCCTGATGTCGGGGTCGAACGCGATCCACGGCATCATCCTGGTCGGCGCCCTCATCATCGCGGCCGGGGCTCGATCGCCGCTCGAGATCGCATTGGGCTTCGTGGCCGTCGTCCTGGCGACCACCAACGTGGTCGGCGGCTTCGTGGTCACCGACCGGATGCTCGAGATGTTCAAAGGCCGCGGGCAGGGCGCCCGCCAGCAGGGCCGACAAGAAGCCCAACCGGTCGGCCCGGAGTAGCGAGGTGGCCGTCCTGACCGCCCTCGTCTACCTGCTTGCGGCCGTCCTCTTCATCGTCGGCCTCAAGTTCCTGAGCTCGCCTCGCGGCGCCAGGCGCGGAAACCAGATCGCCGCGCTGGGCATGCTGATCGCGGTCGGCTGGACCCTGGTGCGGCTTCGCGAAAGTTTTACACCGGCAGGGATCGCGATCTGCGTGGCCGGGGTGGCGATCGGCACCGCGGTCGGGGCCGTCGGGGCCCGTCGCGTGCGGATGACCGCGATGCCGCAGATGGTGGCGCTCTTCAACGGCGTGGGTGGCGGTGCGGCCGCGCTGGTGGCCGTCGCAGAGCTGCTGAACCAGACCGGCCCGAGGCCCGATTTCCAGATCGGCATCCCCAGCGTCTTCGCCATCATCGTTGGCGGCATCTCATTCGCCGGCTCGGCGATCGCCTTCGCCAAGCTGCAGGAGCTGATGACCGGCACGCCGCTCACCTACCCCGGCCAGCAGCTGGTGAACGGCCTGCTTGCCCTGCTGATCCTAGCCCTGGCCGTCGTGCTGCTCGCGGTCACGGGCCAGCCGGCGGTCTTCGTGGCCATGCTCGTCCTGGCTCTGCTGCTCGGCGTCGCTTTTGTGCTCCCGATCGGGGGCGCGGACATGCCGGTCGTGATCTCGCTCCTGAACGCCTTCACGGGCCTGGCGGTGGCGGCCAGCGGGTTCGTGCTCAACAACTTCGCACTGATCGTGGCCGGGACCCTGGTCGGCGCCTCGGGCACGCTACTGACAAAGCTCATGAGCGACGCCATGGGTCGCTCGATCGGCAACGTGCTCTTCGGCGCTTTCGGACAGGTGCAGGCCGGCGCCGGCGCGGCTGCGGAGGCGGGCGACCGCAGTGTCCGTCCGGGCAGCGCCGACGACATCGGCACGATGCTCGCCTACTCGCGCAGCGTGGTGATCGTGCCCGGTTACGGGCTCGCCGTCGCCCAGGCTCAGCACGCGGTGCGGGAGCTCGCCGACCTGCTCGAAAAGCGCGGGGTGGACGTGGAGTACGCGATCCATCCGGTGGCGGGCCGAATGCCCGGCCACATGAATGTCCTGCTGGCCGAGGCCAACGTCCCCTACGAGCAGCTGAAGGAGATGGACGAGGTCAACGGCCAGTTCCGCAACACCGACGTGGTCCTGGTGGTGGGAGCCAACGACGTGGTCAACCCGGCGGCCCGCAACTCTCCCGGAAGCCCCATCTACGGCATGCCGATCCTGAACGTGGACGAGGCGCACAACGTCGTCTTCCTCAAGCGCTCGATGCGCCCGGGCTTCGCCGGAATCGACAACGAGCTGCTCTACGACCCCAAGACGATCATGCTCTTCGGCGACGCCAAGGAATCCCTGACCAAGCTGGTGGCGGCGGTCAAGGCAGCATAAACAAGTGCGGGGGAAACAGGTTTCCCCCCCAGCCCCCTTCCCCAAAGTGGCGTCTGGGAGGCGCTGGGAAGTAACCACTCATACGGCCGGAGTGAATCCGGCCTCTCCAGTGACGCCTGGCGACTGTTCTCCCTCCCCCTTGCGGGGAGGGTAGGGAGGGGGTCCTGGCCACGATCACGAGTTGGAGAGCCGACTTTCGCGGGGCAGAGACTTGGGTAGGAAGGGGGCCCTAGGTCGCTGTGGCCTTGATGGTGAT
>JALYYF010000362.1 GCA_030946725.1 Candidatus Dormiibacterota bacterium | reverse complement strand
CCGACCTGCCGGACCTGCTCCGTCCGGGCGACCTGCTGGTGGTCAACACCTCGGCCACCATCGCCGCGGCCATTCGCGGGAGCGTGGCGGGCGCCCCGGCCCTCCTGCACCTGTCGGGCCGGGTCGGAGGCGACCAGGTGGTCGAGCTGCGCCACCCTGACCCGGCCGGCCCCGGCAGCGCTCCCTGGCTCGACGCCGATGCCGGAACCGTGGTGTCCCTGCCAGACGGGGCCACCGCGGAGCTGCTCAGGGCAGTGGGCCGGTCGGCCGGACCCACGCCCGGGGTGCGGCTCTGGG
This sequence comes from Candidatus Dormiibacterota bacterium, assembly GCA_030946725.1. Classification (GTDB taxonomy): domain Bacteria; phylum Chloroflexota; class Dormibacteria; order Dormibacterales; family Dormibacteraceae; genus Nephthysia. Next base: position 2,534 of record JALYYF010000362.1, on the reverse strand, counting down.
CCGCTCGGCTCGCTCTGCCGACGTTCACCGAGGCCTACCTCGCCCTCCATGGGCGTCCCATCCACTACCGGCATGTTGACCGGGAACGCCCACTCTCGGCCTACCAGACGATCTTCGCCCTGGAGCCGGGCAGCGCCGAGATGCCCTCCGCCGCGCGGCCATTCACCACCGAGCTGGTGACGCGGCTGGTGGCCTACGGAGTCAGCGTGGCGCCGATCGTCCTCCACTGCGGCGTGTCGTCGGCGGAGGCGGGGGAGCCACCGCAGCCAGAGTACTACCGCGTTCCCGCGACGACCGCCGCGGCCGTCAACGCAACCCGCCGGTCGGGCGGCTGGATCGTCGCGGTGGGCACGACCTCGGTGCGTGCGCTGGAAAGCGCGGCAGGCGCCGACGGACACGCGGTGGCGGCTGAGGGCTGGACCGAGCTGGTGGTTGGTCCGGAGCGCCGCCTCCGTGTCGCGGACGGGCTCGTCACCGGCTGGCACGAGCCGCGATCGTCCCACCTCGGAATGCTGGAGGCGGTCGGAGGACGTTCGCTGCTCGAGGCCTCATACCTGGCCGCCCTGGAGAATCGGTACCTGTGGCACGAATTCGGGGACAGCCACCTGATCCTGCCGTGAACGGCGGGGAAGGCCTGGAAGCCCCCGTCGAGTCGGCCGGAACCGGGATCGGACTGGGCGCGATGCCGGCGGCCCGAAGGGCGGTGGTCGAGAACCTGAAGCACGCCGGCGAGGCGACGGCCGAGACCATCGCGGAGGCACTCGGGGTCACGGTGGGCGCGGTGAGACAGCAGCTGGCGGTGCTCGACGCCGCCGGACTGATCGCACATCGCGACGAGCGGCCCGGACCCGGCCGCCCTCGCCGGCACTACTGCCTGACGCCGGCCGCCGAGGGACTGTGGCCGAAGCGGTACGGGCAGCTGACCAATCAGCTGCTCGGATTCTTCGAACGCAGCGACCCAGGCCTGGTCGAGGTCGCATTCGAGCAGCGCCGGTTGCAGCGGGTGGACAACGCCAGGCGCCGGCTCCAGGGCAAGCCATTCGGCGAGCGGGTGCGGGAGCTGACCGCCATTCTCGACGAGGACGGCTACCTGGCCGACTGCACGGAGACAGGTCCGGGCGCCTGGCGGATCGCGGAGCACAACTGCGCGATCCTGGACGTCGCCGCGCGCTATCGCGTGGCCTGCAGCAGCGAGATCGCCTTTATCCGGGAGGCTCTGCCAGACGCCACCATCGAAAGGGTCCAGCACATTGCCTCAGGAGGACACATGTGTGCCTACCAGGTCCGTCAGCACCGGGACGTGGGTCGGGAAGCTCATGAAGACACCACGCCGCCGGTGTGACGCTAGAAGTCGTCGCCTCTGTTCATCCCCATGTCGATGAGGTAGGTCAGCGTCTCCATGGGCAGGCCCGTGGCCGGGATCTTGGCAGGGATCTCCGCAGGCACCTTGAGAGTGCACAGCTCCTGGTCGGTTACGTCCCTGCCTCTGAGGCTTGGATTGCGCCTGAACTTACCCGGGTTGGGCTCGACGAAGAAAGGAACCCGAGCGCCGCCTTCGAGCTGCACCCCGACCGAACGGAGGAGGTGCCTTACCTGTTCGCGACGCCTGGCCGTTGCTGCTTTTCTGTCGCCGTAGAAATCATGGGACACCGTCTGAGACATAGAGCCCAGCCTACGCCAGTCGAACCTCGGCGGCGCGAGGTCCCTTGGGGCTCGGCTCCAGTTTGAAGGTGACTCGCTCACCGCCGCGCAGGTGATCGAACTCGCCGTCGATCGCGCTGCGGTGAAAGAAGTACTCCGTACCGTCTTCGCCGTCGATGAACCCGAATCCGCGCTCGGACACTACCTTCTTGATCGTTCCGGTAGGCACCGCAGACCTCCTATGTCTTCCTTCTCGAACGCGCTCTCGCCGAAACGTCGGGTGTCGGTTCGAGAAGCGAGAAGGACACCGAACGACGCCCACCACTGTTCTGAAGGTGGCAGCCGCCAGAGTATACCGGTCGAGCTGACCGGCCGGCCCAGACCGAATTCTTCCGGGTCGCCGACTCATTGCAGCCCATAACTGAGACCACGCGGTCGTGCTCGTGGCACAAGGCAGCAGCCCGCGGCTTCGGCACCCTCTCGTAGGCTCAGCACGATGAGCAGCGACATCTCCGCCAGCGACATCTCCGCAAAGGCCGCCGGGACCATCGCGCTCGGCGGCGACCTGACCGTCAACCGCCTGGGCTTCGGTGCGATGCGTATCACCGGGAAGGGCATCTGGGGCGAACCCCCGGACCGGGAGGCCGCCAAGCAGGTGCTTCGTCGAGCTCTCGAGCTCGACATCGACCTCATCGACACGGCCGACTCATACGGGCCGGAGGTCAGCGAACGCCTTATCGCCGAGGCGCTCAGGCCCTATCCGGAGGGCCTGGTCATCGCCACCAAGGGCGGCCAGCTTCGGGATGGCCCCGATCAATGGCGCCCGGACGGCCGGCCCGAGCATCTCCGGGAGGCGCTGGAGGGCAGCCTGCGCCGACTCGGTCTCGAAAGCA
>JALYYF010000358.1 GCA_030946725.1 Candidatus Dormiibacterota bacterium | reverse complement strand
CGTTTCGCGCAGCCTCCTCGTCGGAGTGGTCCGCGAACTCGACCTGTTCCAGAATTGCCGCAGCGAGCTCCTCGACCGACAGCACAGCTTGGGTTTCAGGTTCGCCTGCCATTGGTGGACAGTCTACGAGCCCGGCTTGCCCGGCTGAACTAGTGCCGCGCCCGAGCGAGCTCAGGCCCCGCCGGCCCCCGGCAGCTTGCCGAAGTCCCAGCTGAAGACGCGCTGCATCGGCAGCAGGATTCCCACCCGCTTGGGCGCTTGCTGTGCGATCACGGCTCGGTACGCTGCCGGGTCGTCGCCATAGCCGCCGCCGTAACGGGCGTGGAGCGCGTTGCCTATCTCCAGCACACTCGGTGTGTCGTCGAGCAGCTCGACCTCCCCCTGCACGACGACGCCGCGCAGGCTGTCGTAGGCGTCCCCGTCCTGCACGAGGAGAGAGGCACGCGGATTGCGCCGCAGGTTGACGGCCTTCTGCGAACGGCGGTAGGTCCACATCACGATTCGGCGCGGCTCTGGCAGGAACCACATCGCCACCTGGTGAGGAAATCCGGCCGGCCCGACGCTGGCGAGTGTGGCGTTGCGCTGCGCGCCGAGGTATGCCGCGACCTCCTCCGGCCCCATCTGGACGTCCGCTTTCGGCACACAGCGAAGAATAGGGCGCGCGGGACTGATCCCTCCCCACCTACGATGGCCTCGACAGCCCGGCGGCCAGCGAGCGGTAGACGGAGGGGTCGCCGCCCGAGCCCAGCTCCCAGTAGGCGCTCTGCGCGGCGCGGACGAAGGCCCACGCCCGCACGCGGTCTGGATATACGCCCAGCCCGGGACCGATGTGTGCGGCCAGCCGCTCGGCGTTGGCGCGGCCCGGGGCCGCCCTCAGGAGGTCGACCAGCAGCCAGCCGCCGTCGAAAGCGGACTCGCCGACCAGCGGCTTGGGGTCGATCAGCAGCCACGGCTCTCGCTGCGCCGCGAGCACGTTGCCCATGTTGGCGTCGCGGTTGACGAGCACCTCGGCACCCTCACGTGTCGCCAGCGCCCCCAGCGCCGAGGCGAACTCCGTCCGCTCCGGCCACTCCAGCGCCTCCGGGTGGCGCCTCTCCACCGCTTTCAACTCATCCATCCATCGCCGCAGGAGCTCCCGCACGAGCGGGAAGGGGTGCCCTGGCGGCACCGGGCGGCGCAGCCGCCGCAGCAGCGCGCAGGCGATGTCGATCGCCTCTTCCTGCTCAGGGTGGTCACGCAGTGGCGTGCCGGGCTCGAGCCGTTCCAGCAGCAGGGCGCCTGTGGCCGGGTCGGAGTCGTACAGCAGCGCGGCACCGTCGCCGCGATACCGGCTCAGGGCGGCGGCCTCGGCAGCGTTCTCGTCGTCCCGCGCCGGCACTTTCAGAACCGCCGGCGTGCCGTCGCTGCGGGTCACGTCCAGCACGAGGGCGTGGCTGCCGCCGGCGTGAGCCCTGCCGACCGTCAGCTCCCAGCGGTCCGCCAGAGCGGCCACGACCGATGGCAGTGTCTCGATCCATGCCCGGCCGTCATCGCCGAAGAACCTGAGGACGCTGGCGTGGACGTCATCGGGCAGCGTCATGGCTTAGAGCATCGACGCTACCAGCCGCCCGCGCCGCGTCGGCGTACGCGATGGCGCCATGCTCAGCAAGCTGGGCGGCCTGCCCGGGCGCGATTCCAGACGTCGACGGAAAAGCCCAGCTCGAGGAGTCGCTGGGCCATGCCGGAACCCATCGTGCCGGCGCCCAGCAGCGCCACCCGCGGCCGGGGCTGGTTGATGTTGGCTGCAATCATCCTTCGTCTCATTTTTCAGGCCGTCTTTAGCGAGGGACCAGCGATCGGCATGGCTGATTCACGTGTTTGCGCCTCGACGGGCGCGATGGCAACGGCCGCGGATCCTTGCAGCAATTTCACAGTGGACAGCACTGCCGCGAAGAGCATGGTGAAGATGCTGACTGCGGCCACTGCCTCAGCGATGCTCCTGGTCTGCCACACGATTCCGGCCGCATCCGTGACTGCCGCATTCGTGCTGCTGCCCACCAGGTAGCTCACAACAGGGATCAGCCCGATCACCGCATACATCACGATGGCCTGCGCGTAGTGGGACCTGGGGAGTGGCTCCTCGACGTCACGGCTCGCCTTGCGCCGGCGCAGGTAGAGGGCGAACAGCTGGAAGAAGACATACACCGTGAAGAACCATCCCAGGTAGTTCGTGAGCGGCACGCCAAAGTAGCCACCGCCTTGCTCCCAGATCCAGGCTTGGCGGATCGTCGAGCTGGTCGGATCCATGACCAGATCCCAGGCCACCATCATGAAAGAACCTATGAACGGCACCGCAA
>JALYYF010000356.1 GCA_030946725.1 Candidatus Dormiibacterota bacterium | reverse complement strand
CGCCAAGCCCGGGCGTCAGCGGCCAGCCGCTGATGAGTCCGCAGCCACTCGCGATCCGCCTGGATCCATTCCTGGAACAGCGGCCAGGCATGCAGTAAGGCTTCGTGGCTGATTCGCGCGGTGTCCTGGTCGAGTGTGACCAAGCGAGCCTCAACGAAGCGCCCCAGAGCCACTTCGGCCGCGTCCCGATCGCTCAAACCGTGCAGGAGGACTGTGCGGTCGAGAGGCCGCGCGGTATCCACCATCTCGTCGCCGACGAGCACGAGTCGAGGCAGCATCTTCCGCAGCGCGTCCCGGCCCGCCTCGTCGAGCTGTCTATAGATCGCGTCCGCCGTGGTCGCGATGGCCTGGCTGATGCCTCCAGTGGCGCGGTAGCCGGCCACCGTCAGGCGCAAGCCAGAACGTCGCTGCCAGGTCGCCCAGAGGGCATGGGACAACAAGGGCAGCGTCCCGTGCTGAGGAGCACCGAGCCGGGTAGCGCCAAGCTCGTGGAGGATCAGGTCGGCGACGCCGTCGTCGAGATGAAGGCCGGCGGTGGCAGCTGGCCCCTCGATTGCCGCGCGCAACTCCTCCAGAGCCATGGGACCGACTGGGACGTGACGCTGGCGCAGAGCGCTGACAACCTCCGGGTAGGCCAGCGCGGGGCCGCAGAAGTCCGCTCGAAGGGCCAGTACGACAAATGCCCGCGGAGCGGCAGCGTCCGGCGGTCGGGCAATCGCGGCAAGCGCTTGCAGGAAAGCCGCCCGCTCTCGCGAGTCCTGGCAAAGAGTGAAGAGCTCCTCGAGCTGGTCGACTACCAGAATCAAGCGTTCCCCCGGCCGCGTCGCGAGCAGCGCGCCGATCAGATCTCGAGCAGAAGTCGGATCTGCCCGGATGGCATCGGCCGCTGCCGTCCCGCTCGCATTGAGTCGAGCGGCCAGGCCCTGGATGGGTTGCTCACCCGGTCTCAGGACGATGTATGGCCAGCCGGCCGAGCCCGGCCAGCCCGGAAGGCCATCGCGCAGCCGGGCCAGCAGTCCCGCGTGCAAGAGGGACGTTTTCCCTGATCCGGACGGCCCCACCAGGATCACCGGACCAGGCTCGGTACGGGAATCGATCAGTGCCGCGAGCAACTCCTCGGTCAGTCGCTCTCGGCCGTAGAAAAATCTCTCGTCCTCAACGCCAAAAGCGTCCAGACCTGGATAGGGGCACGGCCCTGGCGTCGGGGGCACCGCCTCATCCGAGGCCTCCAGCTGCTCGACGGGGTTCGCCGCGATCACCAGCCCACCCGATCGGTCGCCGGCCTGCCGGCGAGGCAGCGGGGCGTCCTTAGACCGGAGGACGCGAAACAGATAGTCGTAGGCGGCGTCAAGTGTCAGGAGGCGAGGACCGCGCGGATCACCGTTATAGAGCAGATTGATCAGCTCGCCGGTGAACGTCGTGTAGGTCTGCGTCTCGGGTGCCAGCGCCAATTGTTCGGCCGACCCGAGCACGTACACGCCATGGACGGCGGGCAGCGCGAGGGCCGGCTCCCAGGCTTGCCCCACCGCAGCGGCCCTTCCCGAGTAGCAGCAGTCGAGCACGATTACCACCGAGGGCGCCCGGCAGGCGGTTACCGCCTCCTGAACGGCCGAGAACCGGAGCGCCTGATGCGCGGCCAGCCCAGGCGTCAGTCGATCGCTGCTGCCGGCGGCGAGGTAGAGCTCAGAACCGGGGCCGAGGAGACCGTGCCCGATGTAGTAGACGAACAAGATGCTTCGGGCGCGCTGCGCCTCTTCGGCTATGGCGGCGGCCATGGTCTGAGCGGTGGGCGGGTCGAGGATCGTACGCAACTGGTCGGGATGCACGTCGCACCGCTCGATCAGGCATCGCCGCAGCGCCTCAACTGTGCGAGCAACGGCCGGCACAGACGACAGCAGCGGGCCTCGGTGGGTTGCCGTCCCAATCAACAAGATCCGCGCTCCGGCGCCTGAAAGGTCTGTCATGAAGGAGCGCGGCGGAGCGGCCGCTCCTCATCGTCCTCCCGGCCCGCTGAGTCCGACTGGAGCAGTTGCGTCAACTGTTCCACTTGGGCCGCGAGAGTGGGTCCGTCCAGGCCCCGAACTCGCTTCGCCGACACCTCAACGGACGCCCCATCGCGCAGTGTCACGCGCAATTCGACGTCCCCGCTGCGGTGGCGAATCCAGGAAACGAGACTGGCCGCCAGGGCGGTGGCCACGCCACCCGGACCCAGCGCTACCGCTAGACCCTCCAGTACTGGCCCCAAGGTGCCCTGCCGCGGCGGGCTCTCAACCACCTTCACCCGGCCACGCAGCTCCTCGACCTCGATCAGCCACTCCAGCAAGGAGCGGGTCTGATCAGCCGGCTCGTCGCCCCCCGCAGACAGCTCTACGACCACCGAGGCACTCATGGTACACAAC
>JALYYF010000333.1 GCA_030946725.1 Candidatus Dormiibacterota bacterium | reverse complement strand
CCGGCGACCGCCTTGCTGAGCAGCGTCTTGCCGGTCCCCGGCGGCCCCACCATGAGCACGCCCTTGGGGATGCGCGCGCCTAGGGCCACAAACTTCTCCGGGTACTTGAGGAACTCGACCACCTCGGTCAGCTCCTGCTTCGCTTCCTCAACACCCGCCACGTCGACAAAGGTGACCTGGGGCTTGTCGCCGGTCACCATCCGCGCCCGGCTGCGGCCGAAGGACATGGCCTGGTTGTTCCCGCTCTGGCTCTGGCGAAGGATGTAGTAGATGAAGCCGCCGATCAGGAGGAGCAGGATCAGGTTGGGGAGCAGGGCGGCCAGCAAGCCGGCCCCGCCGGCCGACTGGAAGGAGAAGGAGACCTTGTCCTTGTAGAGCTGCTGCTGCAGGAAGTCGGTACCGGTATCCGGCAGCTGGACGTCGTGTCGGCTTCCGCCCTTGTCGGTGGCCGTCGCGCTCGCGCCCTTGATCTCGACATTGCTGACCTGGCCCTGGTCGGCCTTGGTCAGGAGCTGGGAGTAGTCCCAGGCGTCGCCCTTGGAGCCGTTTTGCATCGACTGCCAGGTAAACCAGAAGACGATTCCCAGCATGGCCACCAGGGCGACATAGAAGAGGGTGGAGCGGGGGATACGGCTCAACTCGTTGGTCTTTTCGAGAGTCCTCGAGCTGATATTACGCGGGCCCCGCCGACGCGGGCCGGCCGTGGCCGCCGGAATCCACAGGCGCACCTGCAGTTGGTGGCGAGCGGGATCAGCTCGAGGGTGGCGGTCGCTGTTGCCCGCGAGCTCGCGGCCTTCTGCTGGGAGATTGCCACACCTCACGGCCATGATTGCGTCGCTGGCTCGCTGTCTATCAGGGCCTCCGGCTAGCTTTCGTGCAGAAATCAACGCTTAGCGTTAGCGCATCGGAGCGGTGACGGAGACTAACAGTGCCAAATGTTGATCAGGGCCTGGGAGGTGCCCAAGGCTGCCATCTCCTCGGAGGCCGAGGATCTTGCCCGGCTGCCTTCTCGGCTTGACTACCGAACGAACGATGCGCCCAGCTGCGGCCAAGAAGCGGTCGACCGCGGTCACGTGGTTGGCCGGCGCCCAAGGGGGTCGATCGCACGCCAGCCGGACGCGCCAAACGGCCAGGCGAGACGCGCAGCTTCTCTCTCTGGACGCGATTTCGCTCCCTCCCGCGCCTCCACCTGCCGCTCAGCCGTGCTTCACGCACGCCACCGTTCACTCAGACGGCGCTCACATCGCCGGAGCGGGGACGTTCGGTGGATCGGGGCTTAGACGGCGTTCGCGAGTCGGCTGGTCAGGGTGAGGACGGTGTGCTCGGGGTCGCAGAGAGCGACCGCGGCCCGGTGACCGAAGACGCGGAAGCGCTCGGGCGGGGTGTCCGTGCTCGCGCGTCTTCTCGACCGCCGCCGCGACCAGCTCGGCCCGCCCGGACCGGCCGCCGCCGAGCCGACCAGGCCATTTAGGACCTTATTCCTTCTCAAAACTGAAGGAGTCGAAGCGGAGGACTCTCGCATTCTCGTTGACGGCCCGCATCCGCTCCTCCGAGAATCCGCCGGGTCGCTTGGCATGGAGCTCGAAGTCAGCATCGAGATCCACACCGGTGTTCAGCGGCGAGGTGCGGCAGGATCTCCTGGGCCACCCGCGTGAGATCGCGGCTGTATCTCTCCGGGTTCACCCGATAAGTTCCAAAGAAGCGCGTGGCCCTGCCGGCTGACTCGTCGTCCCGTGTGCCGCCCGCAGGGAGAGTAATGTCAGCAGCCGCGGCGGGTTGGCGCAGCCCTCGGCCACCATTGAACCGCCGTCGCCCCGAGATGTGACGGTCTCCATGTCGCGCTGACTCCTGGCGACGTCGGGGGCCACGAGCAGGGTGGCGTCAGTCACCTCGGCGAACCGATCCCGGTGAGGGAGGGCCAGCCCCGCGAGTTTGTTGGCCCTTTCGTCGAAACCCTCCGCCAGGGCAAAGCCCTCCGACTCCCACCGGTCGACGCCGGCGTGAACTCGTTCCTGCACGGCTTTGCAGGACGAAAGCCGATCTCAGGGCTGCCAACAGAGCCACGAGGATGACCAGCGTGCGGCGCCCCGGGCCGAGGAGCGGCCGATCGCCGAGCCACCAGTCCCCGTTCGAATTCAATCTAGGCTCTGACGAGCCTGGGACGGCCCAGCTCCTGGATCCTGCGGGTCAGCTCCGGGTAATGCAGCAAGAACATGGCCAGCAGTACCGGTGGTAGGTCGAGGATACGGTCGACCACCAGGTAGCGCTGCTCCCAGGTGGGGTTGAACTTGGCTTTGAAGGGGTAGACGCCGGGGGCCAGGCTGCTGATGCCGAAGACCTTCCGCAAGAAGGTCTCGGCGAGCGCCAGGCGCGCGGCGTGGCTGCCTCCAGTGATCGGGGCAAGTCCCAGGCTTGCCCGCACGGCCCGGCCCCGGAACTCCTGCAAACAGGTGGTGATGAGCAGGTCTATTGCGCCGGGCGGGGCGTCGGCCCGCCTGTTGACCTTGTCCAAAACCACCGTGGCCGCGCCCGGCAGCCAGAGCCAGGTCACGTAGCCGGCCAGACTCCCATTGTGGTCGCGGGCCAGCCCGAAAGCGTGCTCGACCAGGGGTGCGTCGTCGCGGTGTCCGACCGAGAAGGACATCGCACCCAGGGTCTCGCCGCCGACGATCTCTTCGTCCATGCGCCGAAGCTCGGTGCGCAGCTCGGGCGACACGGCCGACTCCGGCATCACCTGGACCGAGACGCCCTCCCGCCGAGCCCGGTGCACGTCCCGCCGCAGCTTCGCCATGCCCGGGCCCTCGAGGCCAAAGCCCTCGAGCTCCACGAAGGCCTCGCTCCCGATGTACAGGCGGCGCGTGGCCGGCAGCTCGCGCGCCGTCTTCTCCGACACCTGGTAAAAGGCAGGCCGCCAGCCCCGCCGCCGGCAGGCGGCGCGGAACTCCTCCTGAAGCTCGCTCGCCGAGTCTCTCGAGCCGATCGCGGGGCCGAGGGCCAGCGCGGTTCCGGCCCGGCAGCCGAATGCCAGGAAGGAATCATGGTCGTGCGCCCAGAAGTGCCGCTTGTCTCTCATCAGCGCGAAGGGGGCGACGCCTGAGCGCGCATGTGTCTGATAGAGCGATGTGGCGGCCGGCAGGTCCCACTCCGCCGGGACTGGCGGATTGCGGTCGAGCAGGGCCAGGCCCGAGACGACGGCCACAAAAGCCAGCGCCAGGACGAGCGTGAACAGGAAGCCCATGCGGCGATCGGGATTCTGGAGCAGGAAGAGCCAGGCGGTCACGCCGGTGGCGGCACAGAGGAGCATCCAGCCTGCCCGGCTGGAGCGCGCGTCCCCGATCTCTGGCCAGAGGGAGGCGGCGAGCAGCGCCGCCAGGCAGTCTCCGACCGCGATCGCGATCAGCGCCGGTTGATGTGCGGCCACAGCGAGCACGCCGGCCAGCACGGTGAGCAGCAGCAGGATGCGCTGGAAGGCGCGCTTGGGCCTGGTCGCCAGGTAGAGGGCGGCCCCGGCCAGGGCCAGCGCTCCCAGTACCTTCGCAGAGGCTATCGCGACCAACGCCAGCTCGCCGGCGGAGTTGTGATGGTGGCGCGGAGGTCCCAGCGCCCAGGCCTGAAGGGCAAGAAATACCACCGCCACCGCCGTGAAGGTCAGCAGCGCGCGCACGATCGCGCC
>JALYYF010000330.1 GCA_030946725.1 Candidatus Dormiibacterota bacterium | reverse complement strand
GCGGTGCAGCACCTGGCGCGGCGCGTCGGAGGCTCGGGCGGCCTGATCATGATCGACTCCAGCGGCCGGCCGGCGGCGTCCTGGAACTCCCAGTTCATGGCCTGGTCGCAGCGGATTGGCTGAGGGGGCCGTCGAGGCGGGCGCTGAGGTGGCCGGCACCGGCGGGCTGCTCGCCCTGGCCCTGAAGCACGCCGGGCTTGGCCCCATCTTCACGCTGAACGGCGGGCACATCTGGGGCCTCTACCTGGGGGCCCAGGAACTGGGCGTGCCGATGGTCGACGTGCGTCACGAGCAGAGCGCGGGCTTCGCCGCCGAAGGCTGGGCCAAGGTGACCCGCCGCTGCGGCGTGGCGGCCGTGACGGCCGGTCCCGGTGTGACCAACGTGATGTCGGCGATCGCGAGCTCCGCCCAGAACGACAGCCCGGTTTTCTTCCTGGGCGGGCGAGCGCCCGTGGCGCGCTGGGGCATGGGCTCGTTGCAGGAGCTGGACCATCTGCCCCTGGTGGAGACGCTGGTCAAGAGCGCGGGGACGGTGCTCGCGGCCTCCGACGCCTATCGCCTGGCTTCGGAGGCGGTCCGGACGGCGCTGAGCGCGAGGACCGGGCCCACCTTTCTGGACGTCCCGCTGGACGTCTTCCTGCAGGCGGAGGATGCACCGGAGGCAACCGAGCGGCTCGTGCCGAACCCGGGGCAGCCGCCGGACCACGACGAGGTCAGGAAAGCCGCCGACCTGCTGGCCGGTGCCGCCCGGCCGGCCATCGTGGCGGGCACCGGGGTCTGGTGGGCCCGGGCCGAGGAGGAGCTGCTGCGGCTGGCCGAGTCGGCCGGCCTGCCCGTGGTGCTCAACGGAATGGCCCGCGGCATGGTGCCGCCGGGACATCGCCTCTTCGCGTCGCGAGCTCGCGCCGTGGCCCTGGGTGAGGCGGACGTGATCCTGGTCGTCGGCGTCCCGCTCGACTTTCGCCTCAACTTCGGCCAGCCGCCGGTGATCGGCCAGGACGCGCGGGTCGTCTATCTGGACGTGGACGCCCGGCACGAGAACCGCCCGGCCGCTGCGGCCGTCCATGGCGATCTGAAGGCCGCCCTCGGCGAGCTGATCGAGGCGGCCAGGGAGGTGCGGCCGCGGGAGGACTGGATCGAGCGGGTGGCCCAGGCCGGGGCGTCCGCGGTGGCCCGCGACGCCGACCTGGCGGCCACCGGGGGCTCCCCGGTTCACCCCGCCCGCCTGGTGACGGAGGTCGGCCGGCACTGCGATACCGACGCCATCCTGGTCGGCGACGGTGGCGACTTCGTCTCCTTCGCCGGTCGCCTGCTCCACCGCGAGCGTCCGGGCCTCTGGATCGACGGTGGCCCCTACGGCTGCCTGGGCTCGGGCCCGGGCTACGCCATGGCCGCCAAGCTGGCCCATCCCGACCGGCAGGTGGTGCTGCTTTCGGGTGACGGGGCATTCGGGTTCTCCGCGATGGAGTTCGACACCCTGGTCAGGCACCGCATCCCGGTCGTCTGCGTCGTCGGCAACAACGGCATCTGGGCGCTGGAGAAGCACCCCATGGAGCGGCTGCTGGGCAGCTCGCTGCTGGCCGACCTGGCGCCGGGAACGCGCTACGACCTCCTGGTGGCGTCCCTGGGCGGCCACGGAGAACTGGTCGAGCGTCCCGAGGAGATCGGTCCGGCCCTGGAGCGGGCCTTCCGCTCCGGCCTGCCGGCCTGCGTCAACGTGGTGTGCGATCCAAAGGCCGAGTACCCTAGATCCTCGGTCTTGATGTGATTCACACGAGAAAAGTGGATGCCCCATGTGTGCCGTCCCGGTAGCTGATCCAGAGGTAGACGAGGCCAGCGAATGGCGCACGGCGCAGCGCCAGTTCGACATCGCGGCGGAGATCATCGGCCTGGAGCCTGAGCTCCGCGCCATCCTGCGCGAGGTCCAGCGCGAGTTCACCTGCCACTTCCCGGTCGAGATGGACGACGGCCACGTCGAGGTCTTCACCGGCTACCGGGTCCAGCACAACATCAACCGCGGGCCGGCCAAGGGCGGCATCCGCTACCACCCGGACGTGTCCCTGGACGAGGTCAAGGCGCTCGCCATGTGGATGACCTGGAAGTGCGCGATCGTCAACATCCCCTACGGCGGAGCCAAGGGGGGCGTCATCCTCGATCCCAGGAAGCTGACGCGGCGCGAGCTGGAGCGGCTCACGCGCCGCTTCGCCACCGAGATCTCGATCCTGATCGGGCCGGACAGGGACATCCCTGCCCCCGACATGAACACGGACGGGCAGGTGATGGCCTGGATCATGGACACCATCTCGATGCACGCCGGCTACTCGGTGACCGCGACCGTGACCGGCAAGCCGGTCGAGGTCGGCGGCTCGCTGGGCCGCATCGACGCGACGGGCCGTGGCGTCACCATCTGCACGCTGGCCGCCCTCGAGCACCTGGGCATGAAGCCGCACGAGACTCGCGTCGCGGTCCAGGGCTTCGGCAACGTGGGCAGCGTCTCGGCCCGGCTGCTTGACGAGGCCGGGTGCTCGGTGGTCTCGGTCTCGGACGAGTACGTCGGGCTCTACAGCCCGGACGGCCTGCCGGTCAGGAAGCTGCTCGAGTACCGCGCCAAGAAGGGCTCGCTCAAGGGATTTCCGGGCTGCAAGGAGATCGGCAGCGCCGGGCCGCTGACGGTCGACTGCGACGTGGTCGTGCCGGCCGCGGTCGGCAACGTGATCAGCTCCCGAAATGCCAGGAACATCAAGGCCAGGGTGATCGTGGAGGGCGCCAACGGGCCCACGACGCCGGAGGCCGACGAGATCCTCCAGGAGCGGGGGATCTTCCTGGTCCCGGACATCCTGGCCAACGCCGGCGGGGTCACCGTCAGCTACTTCGAATGGGTGCAGGACCTGCAGTCCTTCTTCTGGTCCGAACACGAGGTCAACCAGAAGCTGGCCGCCATCATGCAGCGCGCCTTCAAAGAGGTGCTCGAGGTGACCAAGGAGCGCAAGCTCCCCATGCGAACCGCCGCCTACGTACAGGCCGTGCAGCGGGTCGCATCCGCAACCCGGGACCGCGGCCT
>JALYYF010000321.1 GCA_030946725.1 Candidatus Dormiibacterota bacterium | reverse complement strand
TTGGTGGGGGAGCGGCTGCCCACGGCGCCGTCACCGGGCTGCGCGGGGCCGGCTTCCGCGGCGAGGTGCTGCTGATCGGCCAGGAGCCGCTGCCGCCCTACCAGCGACCGCCGCTCTCCAAGGGCTACCTGCTGGGAAGGGTGAGCCGTCAGGAGCTGATGCTGCCGGAGGTGGAGGCCCGGATGCGCCTCGGCGAGGAGGTTGTCGAGATCTCCACCGAGGGCCGTTCCGTCAGGCTGCGAAGCGGCGACCGGATCCACTACAGCCGCCTGCTCCTGGCCACGGGGGCCCGTCCGCGCCGCCTGCCGGCGGACGGGCGCGCGCTCCACCTGCGGGATCTCGACCAGGCCGACCGCCTGCGCCGGCTTCTTTCCAGCGCGAGCGACCTGAGCGTTGTGGGCGCCGGCTTCATCGGCTGCGAGGTGGCGGCCGCGGCACGCGCCCTCGACGTGCCCGTCGCGCTGTACGAGACGCTGGCGCAGCCCCTGCTGCGGGTCTTCGGCCGCGAGCTGGGTGCCTGGCTGGCGGAAGTGCATCGGAGCCACGGCGTCGAGCTGCATACAGAGGTCGCGGAGCTGCCGGAGCTCGGCCCCGTCACGCTGGTGGCCATCGGTTCGCAGCCCAACGTGGAGCTGGCGGAGGCGGCCGGCCTGCGCTGCCAGGAAGGCGTGCTGGTCGACAGCTTCGGCCAGACGAGCTCGCCAGACGTCTATGCCGCGGGCGACTGCGCGCGTTTCTGGAGCCCGGCCCTCCAGGCTCATGTGCGCGTCGAACACTTCCAGACCGCCCTCCACCACGGGGAGGCGGTGGGCGGCACCCTGGCCGGGCTGGAGCGTCCGTTCCAGGAGGTGCCCTGGTTCTGGTCGGACCAGTACGCGCTCAATCTCCAGTACGTCGGGGCCGCCCTGCCCTGGGACGAGACCGTCGTTCGCGGCCGGTTCGGCGAGCCGCCCTTCACAGTCTTCTACCTGGAGCAGGGACGGCTGCGGGCGGCCGCGGGCGTCGACGACGGCCGCACTATCAGCCGCGCCCGCCGCCTCCTCGCCTCCGGGACCGAGCCTGCCGCCGATCTCCTGCGCCAGGTGCTGGCCGACCCGGCAGCCGACCTCAGGGCACTGGCGCGCCCGCGCTGATGCGGGGCAGCACGTCGGCCAGCAGCCGCGCCGTGAGGCCCCAGATCATCGTGTCCTCGACAGGGAGGTGCCTGCCAGGGAAAGCCTCCACCTCCTCCAGCCAGGCCTCCTCGTCGAGAAGCCGATCGAGTCTCACTTCGAGCACTGAGTCCAGCTCTCTGGGGTCAGGCCGGAAGCTCGGGTCAGGGTTTGGCAGCCAGGCGACGAGGGGTACGACTGAGAAGTTGGTCACGGCCGCATAGAGCGGCGGCCCGGCTCCCAGCGGGACCAGCCGGGCGGCCTCGACGGCGATCTCTTCCTCTGCCTCTCGAGACGCAGCTTCCCAGGCGGACTCCCACTGGCGTACCATGCCGCCTGGTAGCCCTATCTGACCCGGGTGGCTGGGTAGGTCGGCGCGGCGGACCACGAAGGGTACGTGCCAGGCCTCATGGCGACGGAAGAGGATGACTGCCACGGCGGCCCATTTGGCGCCGATGCGGAACGAACCCCAGCCATCGAGGGGTAGTAAGTGTGTAGAGATGCGCTTCAGGAAAGCGCGGACGTCTTCAGGGGAAGGTTTGCTGAGTTGACGCGTACTCAACCTGGGTAAGGTAGGTGTAGATGATCGACGAGACTAATGTGGCGATTGGCGAACTCGAAGAACAGATCCGGCGGGACAACGACCGTCGGTACGCTTTCTACCGAATGCTGCATGCCACGGACCGTGTGCTCTGGCGGCTCGAGGAGATGAATCGGGACGGTGAGAAGACCATACCGGACGATATGCGCGAGCGCATCCGGGAGGCTCTCGCGGAGCTGCCCGTTGCGTGCATAGAGGCGTTTCGGGATGGCGACCACGTCCAGGAGGTGCTGGACTCGCTCTTCGAGGTGCAGGACCGTCTGTTCCGCTGGCGAGACCCCCAGCGGGTGGCCGAAGAGGAGGACGAGCTCGAGCGGCTGGTGAGCTGAACCGGCCGCGCACGGGCGTTAGCCGTCGGCTGACGGCACTGGAATTCGGGCGATGAGGGCCGGTATCGAGCTAGCTGCTCGTGGCGGCCACGAGCCGACCGAGGTGATCGGTCGCTACCTGGAGGCCATCCACTACATGGAGGCCGAGGGCGAAACGGTTCGCAGCGCGCGACTGGCCGACTGGCTCGGAGTCAGCCGGCCCACGGTCACGGTCGGCCTCCGGCGGATGACGCGTGACGGCATGGTCCGTCTCAACAGCCGCAAGGAGATCGAGCTGACCGACCAGGGCAGGAAGGCGGCGGGCGCCATCGTGCGCCGGCACCGGATCATGGAGCGCTGGCTCACCGACGTGCTGGGCCTGGACTGGGTCGCCGCGGACGAGGAGGCGGCTCGCCTGGAGCACGCGGTGTCCGACCTGGTCGAGCACCGCCTCTGGGAGACGCTGGGACAGCCCAGGAGCTGTCCGCACGGCAACCCGATCCCCGGCTACTCGGAGCTCAACCCGGCCGAGGTCAGGCTTTCCAGCCTGCAGCGTGGGTCGGCGGCCGACGTGACACGCATCTCCGAGGTCGCCGAGCGGGAGGCCCCGACGCTCCTCCGCTATCTCCTGGACCGCCGCCTCGTCCCCGGAACCCGGCTCGAAGTGCTCGAGGTGGACGGCGTGGGCCGCACCATGCGCCTCGCCGTCGCCGACCGTGAGATCACCCTCAGCCACGAGACGGCTGCCAAGATCTGGGTCGAAGAGAAGCGCTGACGGCCCCGTGAACGTCCTGGAACTCATCGGAGCCAAGCGCGACGGTGGGGAGCACAGCGCCGAAGAGATCGGCTTCCTCCTGGACGGACACCTCGCGGGCTCGATACCCGACTACCAGATGTCGGCCTGGCTGATGGCGGTCTGCACCCGCGGCATGACCGCTCGGGAGACGCTGGAGCTGACTCAGGCCATGGTCGCCAGCGGAGACACCCTGGACCTGGGCGCCATCCCCGGGGTGAAGGTGGACAAGCACTCGACGGGCGGCGTCGGCGACAAGGTCACCCTGGTCGCGGTTCCCCTCGCCGCTGCCTGCGGCGTGCCGGTGCCCAAGCTGAGCGGTCGAGCGCTCGCGCACACCGGCGGCACGCTCGACAAGCTGGAGTCGGTCCCGGGGGTTCGGGTGGAGATGGAACCCGCCGAGTTCATCGATCAGGTGCGCCGCATCGGCCTCGCGGTGGCGGCGCAGTCGCCGCGCATGGTGCCGGCGGACAGAGCTCTGTACGCGCTCAGGGACGTCAGCGCGACCGTCCCCTCGGTGCCGCTGATCGCCTCCAGCGTGATGTCCAAGAAGCTGGCCGCCGGCGCTGACGCCGTCGTGCTCGACGTGAAGTTCGGGCGCGGCGCATTCATGCCGGACGCGGGCGCCGCGGTCGAGCTGGCCGAGGCGATGGTCGCGATCGGGGAGGGGGAGGGACGGCGGACGGTTGCGCTGGTCACGGCGATGGACAACCCGTTGGGACGCAGCGTCGGAAATGCGCTGGAGGTCATCGAAGCCCTCGAGGTGCTGGCCGGAAGAGGCGATCCCGAGCTGACCGAGGTCTCGGTGGCCGTGGCGGCCCAGATGTGCGCCCTGGGCGGTGTCGGGGCCGACCCGGCGGCCGTTCTGCGTAGCGGAGCGGCCGAGGGAAAGCTCTGGGAGATGCTGGAGGCCCAGGGAGGCAGCCGTGAGCGGCCGCCGGTGGCTCGGCCGGCTGTGCTCGCGGTCTGCGCCCCCGTGGAGGGGTGGGTCCAGCGCGTCGATGCGCTGGCCTGCGGCCTGGCGGTGATCGAGCTGGGTGGCGGCCGGACGCGCAAGGAAGACCGGATAGACCACGGCGTCGGGCTCACCGTCGAGGCCGGTGTCGGGGCCCGGGTGGAGAAGGGCCAGCCGCTGGTGCGGATCCATGCCGCTTCGGAGGAGGCGGCGCGGCGCGCGCAGCCGCGGCTCTTGTCGGCCTGGACGATAGCCTCAGAAGAGGTCGAACGGCCTCCCCACGTGCAGCACCGGGTGGACCGCGGTGGCGGCCGTCCAGCGCCTGAGCCGTCGCCGCGAGCGTAATCAGCCGTTCGAGCGTTGTCCGCGATATGGAGGAACCCATCAGATGACCGACAGCAAGGCTGGCGACACCGCCAGCGAGCAGGCGGCCGACCAGCCCGCCGGTAGGCCGGCGGCGGCCGACGCGCTCGTCCTCGAACCCCCTGGCCCCGTCGCGGCGGTGAGCCAGGACCAGGCCGCGGCGTCCATGAAGGTGGACGACGACACCGCGCGGCAGATCACCGAAGCCGTGCAGACCTTCGTGGACTCACTGGTCACCATGGACGTCCACTCGCCCGACTACGAGCGCAAGGTGGAGTCCGTCAACCAGCTGGGCAACCGGGAGATCCAGCGCTCGGCGGAGGTCTCCAACCGGTTCCTGGAGAGGCCAACGACCTCCCTGGAGCAGGGTCTCGGCTCCGGCTCCAACGTCTCCAAGTCGCTGATCGCTCTCCGCCGCCAGGTCGAGGAACTGGACCCTGGCAAGCAGGGCTTCGAGCGGAAGTTTCTGGGCGTCTTTCCCTTCGGCAACAACCTGCGCGACTACTTCCACCGCTACCAGTCCTCGCAGGCCAACCTGAACGCGATCATCCAGTCCCTCTACCACGGCCAGGACGAGCTGCGGAAGGACAACGTGGCGATCGAGCAGGAGAAGGTCAGCATGTGGGCCATGA
>JALYYF010000287.1 GCA_030946725.1 Candidatus Dormiibacterota bacterium | reverse complement strand
GCGACTGCTGGCGGAGCGGCATCCCGAGCGTCCCAACGCCACCAACGTCGACTACTACTCGGCGGGAGTTCTGCAGGCGGCCGGCTTCCCCAAGGAATTCTTCACCTGCGTCTTCGCCGTCTCGCGGATGGCAGGCTGGACGGCGCACGTGCTGGAGTACATGGCCTCCGATGGCCGGATCATCCGCCCCGCCTCAGAGTGGATCGGTCCAGATCCTGACAAGCGCACAGCCGCGAGCGCCTGACGCGGTCAGAGAAGTCGATGGCGTCGAGCGAGTTTGACGTCGCCGTGCTGGGCGGTGGCTTCGGTGGCTACACCGCGGCGGTCCGGGCCTCTCAGCTGGGGAAGAAGGCCGCCGTAATCGAGGCGGCCAAGCTCGGGGGCACCTGCCTGCACCTGGGATGCATCCCGACCAAGGCCCTGCTCGAGACCTCCGGCCTCTACCACAAGGTCCACGACCGCGGGGCCGAGTTCGGGATCGTGGCCCCGGATTCGGGCTTCGACTACGAGCGGCTGGCCTCCCGGCGGGACGGCATCGTCAACCAGCTCTGGAAGGGCGTCCAGGGCCTGATGCGGAAGAACCACATCGAGGTCTTCGAGGGCCGCGGGACTCTGGAGGGTGACGGACGGATCCGCGTAGGTGACAGCGAGATCAAGGCCTCCTCCATCGTCGTCGCCACGGGGGCGGAGCCGAAGTCGCTGCCGGGGATCGAGTTCGACGGCGAGAGGATCATCAGCTCGGACAACGCGACGCTGGCGCGCAGCCTGCCCGCCTCGGTGGCCATCATCGGTGGCGGCGCCGTCGGCGTCGAGTTCGCCACCTTCTACCGCCAGATGGGGGCTGAGGTGACGCTCCTGGAAGCCCTCGACCGCCTGGTGCCGCTGGAGGACGCCGAGGTCTCGGCGGTCCTGCTCCAGGCCTTCAAGCGGGCGGGCATCGACTGCCGTGTGGGAGCTCGGGTCAAGGGAGCCCGTGCCGAAGCCGACTGCGTGACGTTGGAGCTCGAGGGCGGCTCGGTGACCGCCGAGAAGCTGCTGGTCGCGGTCGGGCGCGGACCGCGCAGTCGCGACCTCGGCCTGGAGAAGGCCGGAGTCGAGGTCGACCGGCGCGGCTTCGTCAAGGTCGACGAGTGGATGCGGACCAGCGCGCCCGGCGTGTGGGCGATCGGGGACCTGGTCGGCGGCTACCAGCTGGCACACGCGGCGGTGCACGAGGGCATCATCGCGGCCGAGGACATCGCCGGCCAGCGCGTTCAGGCGATGAACGAGGAGCTGGTGACCCGCTGCACCTACTCGACGCCCGAGATCGCCTCCGTCGGCCTGACCGAGGCACAGGCGCGGGAGCGCGGCCACCAGGTCAAGGTCGGCAAGTTCCCCTTCCAGGCCAACGGCCGGGCCCTCATCCACGGCGAGGCCGTGGGATTCGTGAAGCTGGTGGCCGACTCCGGGAGCGGCCAGCTGCTGGGCGCGCACATCGTGGGCGGCCAGGCAACCGAGCTGATCGGCGAACCGGCACTGGCCCGGCTGTTCGAGGGCGACGCCTGGGAGGTGGGAAGGAACATCCACCCCCACCCAACCCTGAGCGAGGCCCTGGGCGAGGCCGCGCTGGCCGTCGACGGGAACGCGATCAACATCTGAGAGTTCGCTCTCTTGGGAAATGGCATAGAAATGGTAGGGTTTCTACCATGCGCACCACCATCGACGCCGCCGGCCGTGTAGTTGTCCCCAAGGCGCTTCGCGACGCGCTCGGAATGAGACCCGGTCAACTGCTTGAACTCGAAGCACGGGATGGTCGCCTCGAGATCGAGGTGGCTGCCACACCGATGCGCCTGGAAGTCCGGGAGGGAGGAGTCGTGGCTGTGCCCCTGGAGCCGCTGCCGCCGTTGACGGCCGACATTGTTCGAGAAACGCTTGAGCAGACGCGCCGTTGATCGCCGTCGACACCAGCGTCGTGGTGGCGGCCTTCGCATCCTGGCACGCGCAACACGCGCCTGCCAATCGTGTCGTGCTGGGAGGTGCGACTCTGGTCGCTCACTCGGCGCTGGAGACGTACTCCGTGTTGACCCGGCTGCCGACTCCACATCGCGCCCGGCCGGATCTCGTTCGTGACTTCCTGCTCGCCAGGTTCCCGGAACCCCATCTTTTGCTCGACGGCCCGTCCTCAAAAGCCCTCGTCGCCAGACTCGTAGAGCTTGGGATCACCGGCGGTGCGGTCTACGACGCCCTGATCGCTACAACGGCTGCGACCGCCGGGGCCACGCTGGTGAGCTGCGACACCCGCGCCGCCGCCACGTATCAACGATGCGGTGCCGAGGTGCACCTCCTGCAAGCCTAGAGCTGAGCCCGGTCGCAACCGGCGCGAGACGGCTTTGTAGGAAACTTGGATCAAGGGCACAAATGGCAGAGACCCAGCAGAAGACGAAGACCGACTTCAACCCCGGCTGGCACTTCCAGCAGCCGATCGACTGGCGGGACACGGACCTGGACGAGGACACGCTGAAGCAGTGGTTTCACCTGATGCTGCTCGGCCGCCAGATCGACTATCGATGCCAGGTGCTGAACCGCCAGGGCCGCGCCCCCTTCATCATCTCCTGCGCCGGCCACGAGGCCGCCCAGGTGGGCGTCGGCTGGCCGCTCCAGCCGCGATACGACTGGATCTCGCCGTACTACCGGGACGTGGTCCTCTGCTTCCGGATGGGCCTCACGCCGCTCGACCTGATGCTCTCGGTGCTGGCCAAGCCGGCCGACCCGGCGTCCGGAGGCAAGCAGACGCCCGGCCACTTCTCCGACACCCGGCTGAACATCATCTCCGGCGGCTCGCCCGTCGCCACGCAGATGGTGCACGGGGCGGGCGCCGCCTACGCGCTGAAGATGGACGGCACCGACAAGGTCGTAATGACCTGCTACGGCGAGGGCGCCGGCTCCGAGGGCGACGCCCACGAGGCCTTCAACTTCGCGGCCATCTACAGGCTGCCGGAGATCTTCGTCTGCCAGAACAACGGCTTCGCCATCTCGGTGCCCTTCCGCAAGGAGTACGCGCTCGAGTACGCGGCGCAGCGCGCGGCGGGATACGGCTTCCCCGGGGTGACCGTGGACGGCCGCGACCCGGTCACCTGCTATCACGTGTCGAAGCAGGCGGTCGCCCGGGCGCGCGCCGGCGAGGGACCGACGCTGATCGAGTGCCTGGTCGATCGCCTTGGCGCGCACTCATCGGAGGACGACCAGCGCCGATACCGGACGCACGAGGAGCTGGAGCAGCTGGCTCGCAACGACTGCCTGGAGCGCTTCAAGAGACGCCTGCTGGAGGAGTCGGTCCTCGACGAGGCCGCCGTCGCCGACTACGAGGCCCGGGTCAAGGACGAGGTGACGAAGGCCACCCGAGAGGCGATGAAGTCGCCGGACGCGCCGCCGGAGAACGCGCTGACCAACGTCTACTCGGTCGACGTGCCAAAGGCCGTCGAACCGGACCCGGACGCCGGGACCGAGGAGATGAACATGGTCCAGTCGATACGCGACGCGCTGACCTGGGAGATGGAGCACGACGACCGGGTGATGGTGCTGGGCGAGGACGTTGGACCGAAGGGCGGCGTCTTCCTGGTCACCGACGGCCTCTCGGCCCGGTTCGGCGAGGAGCGCGTGATCGACATGCCCATCGCCGAGTCCTCCATAGCCGGCGTCGCGCTGGGACTTGCCCTGGCAGGCAAGCGACCGGTCGCGGAGATGCAGTTCACCGACTTCGCTCACATGGCCTTCAACCAGGTCACCAACGAGATCGCCAAGTTCCGCTACCGCACGGACGGCGGCTGGGGACTGCCGCTGGTCATAAGGGCGCCCATGGGCGGCCACGTGCACGGAGCCCTGTACCACTCGCAGTCGATCGAGGCCAGGTTCGCCACCCCGGGACTGAAGATCGTGATCCCCTCGACGCCCGCCGAGGCGAAGGGCCTGATGCTGGCCGCCGTCCGGGACCCCGACCCCGTCCTCTTCTTCGAGCACAAGCGCCTCTACCGCATGTTCAAGGAGCGGGTCCCGAAGGGGGCGTACCTGATTCCGCTGGAGAAGGCCCGAACCGCCCGGGAGGGCGAGGACATCTCGGTCTTCTGCTACGGGCTCATGGTCCAGTACGCCCTGCAGGCGGCACGCGGACTCGAGGAAGAAGGCTGGAGTGTCGAGGTGGTCGACCTGCGCACCGTCTATCCACTGGATCGGCAGGCGATCCTGGCCTCCGCTCGGAAGACGGGGAAGTGTCTGGTTCTCTACGAGGACAACTTCAGCGTGTCGGTCGGCTCGGAGGTCGCCGCCATCATCGCGGACGAGGGCTGGCGCTGGCTCGACGCGCCGGTGAAGCGGCTCGGCGGCCTCGACGTGCCGGCGATCCCCTACGCGCAGCCCATGGAGGACTTCTTCATGCCGAACCCGGAGAAGGTCACGCGGGCGCTCCGCGAGCTGGCGGCCTTCTAGCGATGATCGGTTCGGGCGGTTTCACCGACAGCTCGGGAGGGGATTAGATGGCCACCACCCGCGTCACCATGCCGCAGCTTGGCGAGTCGGTCCACGAGGGGACGATCTCCAAGTGGCTGGTCAAGCCCGGAGACCGGGTGGTGGAGTACGAGCCGATGCTGGAGGTGGACACGGACAAGGTCAACGCCGAGGTCCCGGCTCCTGTGACCGGCGTGCT
>JALYYF010000275.1 GCA_030946725.1 Candidatus Dormiibacterota bacterium | reverse complement strand
GCGGGTCACCTCGGATTCGGGCCAGAGCTGGCTACCCGGGACCGCCCTGCCAGGCGGCCTCCTGTTCGGAGTCGTTGCCCCGGTCAGCGACTCGGTCGCGTGGGCCCAGGGCCTGCAGTTCGATCCTGGATCGGTGGCGCCGGCTCGCTGGGCGATGTTTCGCACCCATGACGCCGGTCTCCACTGGACGCGCCTGACGCAGCCAGGTCTTCCCTGAGCCCGCCCCGGGTCGTACAAGACGGCGCCCCGGTCACCTTCAGGCCGGGACCGGATCGACACGGGAGGCGGCAGCCCGCAGCGCCTCTCCAGGTAGGCGATGTAGTCGGTCATCGGATTCTCTCCATATAGGTAGTTGTCGTTGGTCTGATCTGGCGCTCACCCCGGACGGGAGCGCTGCTGGCCCGGACGACCAGCACGGTCGGCAGCTCGACCCTCTGCGGTCCGGCAGCAGGCGGGTCGAGCAGGAGACGTTCCGCGGTGGCGCCCTTGAGCTCATGAGGCTGGCTGACGGTGGTCGGCGGCGGCCGCCACCGCCTTGCCGTCGAAGCCGACCACGGACAGCTTCCGGCGGACCCCGATCCCGCGCTCGGCTGCCAAGCTGCCGTGCGATCGACTCGAGGGTTGAGCGCTTCTGCCTTTCCGTCAAGCCTTCCGTGGATTTCTGCGCCCTATCCTGGTACCGGATCGGGGCCTCCTGGCGCCGAGACGGCGACGGGCGCTAGATTTCGCCTGTGTCGAATCCGGCGTGGTGGCAGCGAGGCGCCATCTACCAGGTCTACCCACGGTCCTTCGCAGACAGCGACGGCGACGGGATCGGCGATCTCGGCGGCGTGAGGGCTCACCTCGACCACCTCTCCCAGCTGGACGTCGAGGCGGTGTGGCTGTCGCCGATTTATCCCTCCCCGATGGCCGACTTCGGCTATGACATATCGGACTACTGCGACGTGGACCCCACCTTCGGCGGCCTGGCGCAGCTGGACCGCCTTATCGAGGACTGCCACGCCCGCGGCATTCGGGTCGTACTGGACTGGGTGCCCAACCACACCTCCGATCAGCACCCCTGGTTCCTCGCCTCCCGCTCCAGCCGCGACGCCCCCCTGCGCGAGTGGTACGTGTGGCGCGACAGCGCACCGGACGGCGGTCCGCCGAACGACTGGCTCTCGTGCTTCCGCACAACCGGACGCGCCTGGACCTTCGATGACAGCAGCGGCCAGTGGTACCTGCATTCCTTCCTGCGGCAGCAGCCCGATCTCAACTGGGACAACCCCGAGGTCGAGGCGGCGATGCACGACGTGCTGCGCTTCTGGCTGGAGCGGGGCGTAGACGGCTTCCGACTCGACGCGGTCTTCAGGATCGCGAAGGATCCGCTGCTGCGCGACAACGCGGGGGCGCTCCGCCGCCGCGACGAGGACTGGGAGACGATCGGGGACCGCCTCCGTGGGATCCGCCGGGTCGTGGACGAGTACCGCGACCGGGTGATCGTGGGAGAGGTCTACGTTCTCGATCTCGGCCGCCTGGTGGAGTACGTCAACACCGGGGACCAGCTTCACCTGGCCCACAACTTCATCTTTGCCAAGCTGCCCTGGAGCGCCCCCGCATTCCGCTCCTCGATCGAGGAGTTCGAGGCGCTGGCCTCAGAGGCCGCGTGGCCGGCCTGGTTCCTCGCAAACCATGACCACCCGCGGACGGCCAGCCGCTTCGACGCCGACGGAGATGGGGTGGCTCGGGCGCGGGCGGTGGCGCTGCTGCTGTACGCGCTGCGGGGGACGCCCTTCATCTATCAGGGCGAAGAGCTGGGGCTGCCGGACGCGGAGATTCCACCAGAGCGCGTGGTGGACATCGACGGCCGCGACCCCGAGCGTGCCCCCATTCCCTGGCGGCGACCGTCGGCGGCAGGCCCGGCGGCGGGGTTCAGCACGGGAGAGCCGTGGCTTCCCCTGGTTGCCGACGCTGAGGCGCTGTGCGTGGAGGCGCAGGACGGCGACCCTCGTTCGATGCTCGCGCTCGTGCGCCA
>JALYYF010000273.1 GCA_030946725.1 Candidatus Dormiibacterota bacterium | reverse complement strand
GAAGGGCTTCGAACTGCGCTCGCTGCGTCTGCAGGATGTGGCGCTGAGCCAGCCAGCGGAAGATCTCCCGGCCGGCAACGGCCATGCGCTGCCGGGGCGAGGTCACCAGCCGCTCGTTGAAGTGCTGGGCGAGGACGATTTCAACCACGTCCCAGCTCGTGTCCGCGCCGAACAGCTTCTTGATGTCGTCCGCCTCGAGGATCTTGAAGGCCTCCTCGAGGAGCTGCATGACCTCCACCCGCAGGACGTTCACGTGACCGTAGGACATGAACTTGAGGTTGTTGCGGAGGTCGAGACCGGCCCTGCGCACGATGGCGATGCTGCCGAAGCTGGGATCGTACGCGCGCTCCCGCATCACGTCGGAGATCCGCTTGTCGCGCCAGTAGAGCGCGATCTGGTTGGCGAAGTGCGTCAGAAGGCCATGAAACTCGGCGTTCGGGCGTGAGCCCGTGGGAACCGGATAGTTGCCGTAGCCGAAGGCCCGGCGGTACGCGGCCAGCCTGTCCCGGTAGGTGTAGCGCAGGACCTCCCGGCGGTCGTACTGGTACAGCTGGTAGGCGCCTTTGCCGGAGGACAGGTACACGGCGCCGGCCTTGAAGAGCTCCTGCAGCTTCTGCACAACGCGGAAGACGCCGATCTTCTCGTGCTGATAGATGTAGTAGAGGTCGCCGATGGCGATGAGGCGTTCGGAGGCGACGGTCTCGTCGTAGGGCAGGACCCCCGGCGGGATGCGGGTGACGCCGAATTCCTGGGCCGCGTCGGGGCCCAGGCCGGCCAGCTGGGCCAGGCCTTTGTCGGGCGGTAGCGGCGCCTTGGCGTCCGCGTCCTGGACCGCCTGCAGCATGTCGTCGACCTGCTTGACCAGCGCGTCCGCGAGCTGAGGGTTCGATATCAGGTCGCCGGCGAGCCGGCTCGCGAGCGTCTCCCGCAAGCCCGCGATGCGGTCGTAGAGGCCCTGGTAGTCACGTTCGGTGCTCATCTATCCCCTCCTCAGTCCTGCGAGCTCAGGATGGTGTCGAAATCGACTTCGGACGCCGGCTGGGGCGGGATCTCGAGCGGGCCACTTCCGGACTGTCCGTCCGGATTGATCAAGCGCACGAATGCTTTCCCGTACTCCAGTCGCTCGTGGACGGCCTCGCGCGCCGCCAGTTCCTTTTCCCGCCAGGCGGCGGCAACGCCCTCCTTCGCCTGCCGGAGCCTCTGCTCTGCGTCCCTCACGCCCTGGTAGTCGGCCTGGTTCGGATCGGCGGCCAGCGCCTTCTCGTAGGCCGCCCTGGCCTTTTCCAGGTTTGTCCGCGCCGTGTCTCGGGCGGCCAGGGCGTCGACGTAAGCCTTGTCCTTCTCGGCCAGGGTCTTCTGCGCGGTGGGGGAAGGTGGCAGGGCCGTGGCACTGGAGTGGGGGATCCTGAACTCGGCAAACGCGCTGGTGGTCCCGCTGATGGTCGGCCCATGCAGCGGCCGCACGATCTGTGGATCGCTGGCGACAGCAACCTCGTAGGTGGGCGCGTCGGACAGGAGCAGCTCGGCGTCGGCTCCCTCCTGGAAGTTGGCACCGACGATGTCGACGCGGACGGTCCTGCCCTTCCAGGAGCCCACGGCCACGGTGACGATGGGTGCAGGGCCCCTGTTGATGCGCCGTGCCAGCTCGAGCGCGTCGTCCAGCTGCGCTTCCAACTCTTCCATCGCTCGCTTGACCCTCGGGGTCTGGAAGGCCCGAGGAACGTCGGGACCCGTCTGGCGCGCGGGCTGGGCGAGCACGGCGAGCTCATGCAGGAGCTGGAGGGTGTTGCGGAAGGCGACGACGCCGTCCTTGCCGCCTTCGTTGATCAGCTCCTGCGCCTCCACGGCGGAGAACCTCTCGACCCAGGTGAGGAACTCGGCCAGCGTGAGCGTCGGGTGACCCGAGCCAAACCTGAGCGGAACCACCGCCCGCTCGGCCGCGCTGAGATAGACGGAATCCATGGCGAAGTAGAGCGACTGCACGGTCTCGGCGACCACCGCCAGAGCCCGCGAGATGAGGACCAGCTGCGTTCCCAGGAAAGCCTCTCCCCTGCCACCTTCGAAGAACTTCTTCTCCTGGAGCCAGCCGAGATAGAGCCCGTTCAGGTAGTCGACCGCCATCACGAAGTTGGTCAGGTCCTTCTCGTCGTCGATCGTGTTGACGAAGAAGGTCTCGAGCCCGAACCGCTCCCGGACGACGTTGAGGTGACCCTTCACCGTGTCGAAGGCGGCCCCCTGACCTCCGTTGCCGACGTCCCAGGGCCGGCCGCCGAGGAGCTTGAACAGCTCGTTGATGCGCTGGACGCGCGGCCCGCCGACGGTGCCCAGCTCGGCCACCAGCTCGATGACCTCAGTCCTCACGATCGCCCTCATGGCGGCGCCCTGGGGCTTGTCGAAGTCGGGCCTGAGACCCTTGAGGCCGTCCAGCAGAGGCAGGACCTGGTCGAGGGCGACCTTGGCCCTCGCATAGATGCTGGCCTGGGCGCCCGTCACCTCGCCCAGGTCGGCGGATACAACAGCGGCGTAGGACCGCGGGGTCCAGGTGACGACGGTGTGGCCCTCCTCCTCGGTGACCGTGAACGAATTGGTCAGGGCCTGCATCACCCCTTTGGCGTCGCCATCCCGATACTTCCAGCCCAGGACCTGCCTGATGGCCGTCTCTGCCGTCTGAGTGATGGGAAGCCCGGGGCCGCCCCCGCCGGAGGGCGCCTGTGGCAGCGTCACACTGTCGGTCAGGACCGGATAGATCGCGACGTCTTCTATCGCCTCGATGACGTCGCGGCCATCGTTGTCATCCCTGTCGCCCCCGCCCCTGCGGCTGTGTCTTCTGGCCATCAGTCCACTCCTTGTGTCGATCGTTCCGCCGGCATGGCGACTGTCAGGCGCTGACCGACAGCGCTCGCATTCACATGGACGCCAGCTCGTTCCGTCCTGTCGACCAGCTCGCGCCAGCATTCCAGCAGCGCGTCGGCGAGCCGGAACACCCGGTCCTGACATGACTCCAGCGCCTGCCGGACCGTGGCCGACCAGAGCGCCCACTCCCCGCCGCGCTCCCGTCCTATCCGGACCAGTTCATCGATCCTGGAGTAGGAGGCGAGCTCGGCGGTGTAGGCGCGTGAGAGGTGATTGAAGCGGTCCTGCGCGGCCATCAGCTCCAGGCCGGCGGTGTGGAGGTCCGCCGGCGTGCCCAGAGCATAGGCGCCTTTGACCGCGGCTTCAGTCCCTTCCTCGATCAGCGCCAGGAACTGCGTCGCCCTGTCCTCGAGCCAGTCGACCACGGCCGGCTCGCCCCACAGAGGATGGTCCTCCACCACCTGTATGCGCCAGTCGCCGGCCACCTCCTCCAGCTCGCGGTAGGCCTGTGCCATCTCGCCGAACCGCGCCGCAAGGGTCATCGTCAGCGCCTCTCTAGCTCGCGGTAGAAGTTGGTGGCAATGACGCCCGGACGCGCGAGCCGGTTGTCGAGGGCGTGGCGGGCCGCGGCGATCAGGAAGCGCTCGGGAACGATGCCGGGGTCCGTGCCCGCGGCCAGCCGCCGCGCGGCCTCCTCGACCATCTCCTGGTGGTCGAGCCGGAAGCCCTGGACGTCGGCCAGGTTGCGGCCGCCCAGCTCCTGGTAGGGCTGGAAGCAGACCGCGTCGACGACGATCGGATTCGCCCGATCGAAGGTCTGGAGCATGGCGCGCGGGATGTTGCCGGCCGTCGGGTCGGGGTAGATCCGCCGCCAGGCCCTGCTGTGCCGGGCCGCGGCCTGGACGAAGCCCAGGCGGCGCAGGAGCTCACAGCTGATCAGGGTGCGCATGTAGGGAGTCGGGTGCGGCTTCCCGGCCACGAAGGTCAGCGTCTGCTCGGGCGAGCGGCCGATCACGTCCATCAGCGATCCGACCACCGCCGGTCCGCCCAGCAGGAGGCCGCTCAAATCGGCGAAGATCTCGCGGTTCCACCTGGCCCAGGTCCCGGCGACCGAGGCCGGGAGACCGGCGTCGAGCAGCCGCCGGGCGATGTTCCTGGGCACCGGCCTGGAGAGGCCGAGGTCGCTCTGGAGGTTGTGGCTGACCTCGTGCAGCACGGCTCCGAGCGTCCAGGGGTTGA
>JALYYF010000251.1 GCA_030946725.1 Candidatus Dormiibacterota bacterium | reverse complement strand
ACTCCGGGCGGGCCCACCAGCGTGATGATCGCGCCCGACCCGCGGCCTCCCTGCTCTGGTATGCCGCGCTCCTGGCGCCGCTTGCGGACGGCCAGGAACTCGATGATGCGGTCCTTGACGTCGTCCAGGCCGGAGTGATCCTCGTCGAGGATCTCGCGTGCCTTGGCCAGGTCGAAGTTGTCGTCAGTCCGCTGGTTCCACGGGATGTCCAGCATCCAGTCCAGGAAGTTGCGGATCCAGCCGTACTCGGGGCTCTGCTCGCTCATCCGCTCCAGGCGGTCCAGCTCGCGGTCGAACTCCTTGCGAGCGGTCTCGGGCATGCCCGCCTGCTCGGCGCGGGTCCGGTACTCGGCGACCACGTCGCCGCCGCCCTCGCCCAGCTGATTCTTGATGGCGTCCATCTGCTGGCGCAGGATGAACTCGCGCTGGTTCTTCTCCATGCGCTCGGAGACGTCACTCTTCAGCTGCTCTTTGAGGGCCAGCTCGGCGAGCACTTCCTTGTACCAGGCGACCAGCTTCTCGAGGCGCTCCTCGACGTTGACGGTCTCCAGGATCTCGAGCTTGCGCTCCATCGAGAAGTCCGGCGAATAGCCGGACATGTCGGCCAGGTGGCCGGGGTTCTCGATTCCCCGTAGCACCTGGGCGATCTGCTGGGCGCCGCGCAGCTCGAGGATGTTCTCGACCACCGCTCGGTACTCGTGTGCCAGTTCACGGGCGCGATCGCTGTAGGTGGTCGGGTCCGGTGCAGGCTCGAACTCGGCCCACAGCTGGCCGCCGGGCTCGGGGGTCACCGCGCCCAGGATGGCGCGCAGCCGGCCCTGGACGACCACGACCTCGGTACCGTCGGGCAGGTTACCCCGCTCGTCGATCTTGGCGATCACGCCGACGGTCGAGTAGCGCCCTTCGACCTTGGGCAGCAGCAGGATCAGGCCGTTGTCGGCCTGGGCCGCCTGCAGGGCGTTGCGGGCGTCTTCGCCTTCGACAGGGATCGTCGCGCTCATGCGCGGGAGCACCACGGCTTGCGTCAGTGGTAGGACGGGCAGTCGCTGCGTTCGTTCGGGCATTTGTTGGTGTTTATCTCCTCTAGCGGGCTTACATTCCGTCAGCCCATGACTTGATGTACCCACCTGAGCTAGGCTGTGAAACGGTGACTCGGTTCCGCTGCGGAGAGCGCCACCTACGGGTCCTGACCCTGGTGGGAAAGCGCTGGACGCTGCCCATCCTGGCGACCCTCCTCGACGGTCCGGCGCGGTTTTCCGAGCTGGGACGCTGCGTGCCCGGCCTCTCCGACCGGGTCATGAGCGAGCGGCTGCAGGAGCTGTGCGAGGCGGGGCTGGTGGAGCGCCTGGTCGAGCCCGGGCCGCCTCTGGCCACCAAGTACCGCCTCACGGCCGCGGGCGAGCATCTGCGCCCGGCCCTCCAGCACCTGCTCGAGGCGGCCCTGGCGATCCCCGAGCCTTGATCGGCCGCGGAGGAGGGCGTCTGGGCCGGCTGGTGGGAGGCCGGGAGCCAGGTCTGGAGCCGGCCAGGCTGGTCGGTCCGGCCCCGCTGCGCAGGATCGTGCGGCTCTTCGAGCCCTACCGGGCGAAGGTGGCCCTGGCGGCGGCTGCGATCCTGGTCACCTCCGGGCTGGGAGTGGTCAACCCGCTCCTGATCCGAGCGGTCTTCGACCAGGCGCTCTTCTGCGGATCCGGCGGCGGGTGCCCGAACCTGCCGCTGCTCTACCGGCTGGTGGGACTGATGATCCTGATCCCCCTGGTCAGCTCGGTGATCGGTCTCGGCCAGACCCTGCTGACCAACCGCGTCGGCCAGAGCGTCATGGAGGACCTCCGCGACAGGCTCTACAGCCACCTGCAGAGCATGTCCCTGCGCTTTTTCACCTCCACGCGGACGGGCGAGATCCAGTCGCGGCTGGCCAACGACGTGGGGGGCGTGCAGACGGTGGTGACCAGCACCGCCGCCACGATCATGTCCAACATCGTGGTCGTGATCAGCACGGTGGTGGCCATGCTGATCATCTCCTGGCCGCTGACCCTCATCTCCCTCTGCCTGACGCCGCTCTTCGCCGTCCTCACTCAGCGCGTGGGCCGCACCCGCCAGCGGGTGGCGCGGGAGGCGCAGGAGTCGAAGGCGGAGATCAGCGCCATCACCGAGGAGACGCTCTCCGTCTCGGGCATTCTGCTGAGCAAGGTCTTCGACCGCCAGCGCGACGAGATCGCGCGCTTCCGCAAGGAGAGCCGGCGCCTGTCCCTGCTCTCGGTGCGCCAGGTCATGGTCGGCCAGTCGTTCTTCGCCGTGATCCAGACCTTCTTCGCGATCACCCCGGCGCTGATCTACCTGGCCGCCGGGCTGGCCCTCGCCCGCCACCTCACGCCGCTCAGCGCCGGCACGCTGGTCGCCTTCACGACGCTCCAGACCAGGCTCTTCTTCCCGGTCGGCCAGATGCTCCAGACCGTGGTCGAGATCCAGACCTCGCTGGCGCTCTTCGAGCGCGTCTTCGAGTACCTGGACCTACCCTTCGACCTCACGGACTCGCCTCGCGCCCGCAGCCTCAAGCCGCAGGAGGTCCGCGGCCACGTCCAGTTCGACGAGGTCCACTTCCACTACGACGGTGCTCGACCGTCCGAGGCCGCGGACGAGGGGCGGCGGAGGTGGGCGCTGGAGGGCGTGACCCTCGACATCCGGCCCGGCCAGCTGGCGGCGATCGTCGGCCCCAGCGGCGCCGGCAAGACCACCATCTCCTACCTGGTCCCGCGCCTGTACGACGTGACCAAAGGTGCCGTCCGGGTCGACGGGCTCGACGTCCGCGACGTGCTGATGAGCTCGCTGGCCGAGGTGGTGGGGATGGTGACGCAGGAGAGCTACCTGTTCCATGCCAGCATCCGCCAGAACCTGCTCTACGCCCGCCCCGACGCCGGCCCCGAGGAGCTCGAGGCCGCGGCCCGCGCGGCCCTCATCCACGAGCGCATCGTCGAGTTTCCCGATGGCTACGACACCGTGGTGGGAGAGAGGGGCTACCGGCTCTCCGGCGGTGAGAAGCAGCGGGTCGCGATCGCTCGCGTGATCCTGAAGGACCCCCGTATCCTGATCCTGGACGAAGCGACGAGCGCGCTCGACACCAACAGCGAGCGGTTGGTGCAGGCGGCCCTGAAGCCTCTGATGGAGGGTCGCACCACAATCGCCATCGCCCACCGGCTCTCGACCATCCTGGCGGCCGACGTGATCTTCGTGCTGGACCGTGGCCGCCTGGTGGAGCAGGGAACGCACCGGGAGCTGGTCGCCTCGGGCGGGCTCTACGCCGACCTCTACCAGCAGCAGTTCCAGGGTGGGCTGGTCGAGGCCCGCTGCGAGGACGGCGTGATCCTCGCCAGCGGACAGGTGGTCAGCACCAGGTCCGGCTGACGAGGGCGGACCGATGGGGGAGGGCGAGCCGGCCTACGAATTCGAGGTGAGCGCCGCCGTGGCCGGAGTCTGGATGCTCTTCTCACTGCTGCTCTTCGTGGCCTCGGCCGCCGGTGCGGGCCTGCTCTACGCGCTGCTCGGCACGTCGCCCTTCGCGAGCGCGGGCAGCCTGCTGCTCTGGCCGGTGGCCTTCCTGGCCGTGCTGCCTCTGCACGAGCTCGTCCACGCGGCCTTCGTCCGCGTCTTCGGTGGACGCCCGCGATTCGGCGCCGGCGTCAAGGGCGGCATGCCCTACCTCTACGTGACCGACCCGGGCCGCCGGTTTGGCCGCGACCAGTTCCTGGCCGTCGCCCTCGCCCCGCTGGTTCTCATCGACCTGGCCGCGCTGGCGCTCCTGGTGTGGAACCCGACCTGGAGCTGGGGGGCGCCGGCGCTGGTCTCCAACACCAGCGGCGCGGTCGGAGACATCTGGGTGGCCGCATTGCTGCTGCGCTTCCCGCGCCGGGTACAGGTCGAGGACCGGGTGCTGGGCTTCGCCGTCTGGCATTCGCCCGGCCACCCGGCGGAGGAGGTTCGCGCGCGGGCGCCGCGGCACCGGATCGCGCTGCCGGCCTGGGTCTCGGCCTGGGTGCTCTCGACGCTTGCGATCTTCGCGGTCCTTCCGAGCGCGGTCATCACCCTTCTGCGCAGGTCTGATCCCGGTGCCCTGAGCTCGACCCTTCGGCTCGGCCCACTCTTCGTGGCCAGCATTCGCCGCCGGCCGGGCGGCCACCTTGATGCCGGGCCGATCGCGGGCCAGATCAACTTCGGCGCGCTGTTGCTGCTTGCCGCCCTCGTCGCCGGCCTGCTGGTGCTGGGGTGGGCGCTCATGCGCCGGTGGCGCCGCCGTCGCTCCTACCGATGACACCTCGGGCCTTTGACCCGCCCCGGCTCGGTTACGTTATCGGAGCATGATCGCTGGAATCGATCTGGGCGGCACCCAGGTCCGGCTGGCGCTGGCGCGCTCAGACGGTCGGATCACCCACTCCGTACGCACCCGAACGGCGCAGCTCGGAACGCCGCGAGGCCTCGCCGAATGGGCCTCTCAGCAGGTCGTCCGCCGGGGTGGTGGAGGCCTGGTCAGGCACGCGGCGATCGGAGCGCCGGGGCCCATCGACAGTGAGAAGGGTGTGCTCGTCAATCCGCCCAACCTGCTGGGCTGGAAGAACGTGCCGCTGGCGGCCATCCTCGGCGAAGCCCTCGGCTGTCCCGTGGAGGTGGAGAACGACGCCAACGTGGCCGGGCTCGGGGAGTTCTACCAGGGCGCCGGCCGCGGCTCGCGGACCATGATCTACATCACGTGGAGCACCGGCGTGGGAGGTGCGCTGATCCTGGACGGTCAGCTGTTCCGGGGCGCGCACGGCGCGGCCGGGGAAGTCGGGCACATGGTGCTCGATCCGGACGGCCCGCTCGATGCCTGCGGCCAACGCGGCTGCGTGGAGGCGTTCTGTGGCGGCCGCTCGCTCTCCGGCCATGGCGCCCCCTCGGCGGCGGAGCTCTTCAAGGCCGCTGCGGAGGGCGACGCGGAGTCTTCGGCGGTGGTCCGGCGCGCGGCGACCTACATGGGCCACGCGCTGGTGAACCTGACCAACCTCTTCGATCCCGACGTGATCGTGATCGGGGGCGGTGTCACCCAGTCCTGGGGGCAGGTCGCGCCAGTCATGGAGCAGGTCATGCGCGCCTCACCTTTCATCGGACCCGCGCGGCGGCCGCGGTTGCGGCGGGGACGCCTCGGCGACCGGGCCGGTCAGGTTGGGGCGGTGGAGTGGGCTCGGACCCACCTCTGAGCAGCTCAGGAGCGGCGGTCGATCCCGCGCTGGGCC
Organism: Candidatus Dormiibacterota bacterium; assembly: GCA_030946725.1. Taxonomy (GTDB): domain Bacteria; phylum Chloroflexota; class Dormibacteria; order Dormibacterales; family Dormibacteraceae; genus Nephthysia. The sequence goes on along the minus strand of JALYYF010000251.1, from coordinate 8,348 downwards.
CCCTGAAGCGGGCGGCCGACGACCTCGGTGTCCGCGCCTGGGCAGTGGGCGGCTTCGTGCGGGACCACATGCTGGGCCGGGACCACCCTGACCTGGACGTCGTGGTCGAAGGTGGGGATGCCCTCCAGCTGGCGGAGCGCTTCGCCCGCATCACGGGCTCGCGGCGTCCGGCGCTCTTTCCCCGCTTCGGCACGGCCCAGGTGACCTGGCGCGGCCGGCAGATCGAGTTCGTGACGGCGCGGGCCGAGTCCTATGCGCCGGACTCCCGAAAGCCGGAGGTGCGACCCGCCACGCTGCAGGAGGACCTGCTCCGGCGCGACTTCACGGTCAACGCCCTGCTCATGGACCTCGACGGACGTGTCCTCGACCCGCTTGGGGGCCTGGCCGACCTCGAGCGGAGGATCCTGCGCACGCCCCGCGACCCGCTCGAGACCTTCAACGACGACCCCCTGCGCATGCTCCGCGCCATCCGGCTGGCGGTTCAGCTGGACTTCGAACTGGACCCGTCCCTGCTCCCCGCCATCAGGCGCCTGCGCGAGCGCGCGCGGCCGCCCGTCCTCTCTGTGGAGCGGATCAACGAGGAGCTCCGCAAGATGCTGCTGTCGGGGCAACCCCGCCGCGCCCTGGAGCTGCTTGACGCCGGAGGCCTGCTGGAGGTACTGATGCCCGAGGTCTACGCGTGTCACGGCGTGCAGCAGGGCGGCTGGCACACGCACGACGTCTTCGGCCACTCTCTGGAGACGGTCCAGCACACCGACGCCGACCTGTTGCTCCGGCTGGCGGCGCTCTACCACGACGTCGGAAAGCCGCCCACAGCCACACCGGACGGCGCTTTCCACGGCCACGACGCGGTCGGTTCCGAGATGACGCGAGAGGCGCTGGTCAGGCTGCGCTTCTCCAACGCGGAGGTCGACTCGGTGTCGCGGCTGGTCCGCCTGCACCTGCGGCCGGTCTTCTACACGCCGGACTGGGGCGACGGCGCGGTGCGCCGGCTGGCCCGGGACGCGGGACCGCTGCTCTGGAGGCTGATCGCCCTGGCGCGGGCGGACATCGCCGCCTCCGCCTACCCGCACGGCGACAAGATCGACGAGTTGGAGGGGCGCCTGCGCTCGGTCCTGGACGAGACTCCCAGCCGGATGCAGATCCCCGTCAGCGGGCGGGACATAATGCGCGCCCGCGGCATCGGACCGGGGCCCGAGGTGGGCCGGGTGAAGGAGCGATTGGAGGAACTGGTCATGGACGGGACACTTGCGCCCGACCGGCAGGCGCTGCTCGACCACCTGGTGAGCCACCCCGACCTCTGATGCCCGGCGTCATGGTCGGAACATGCCCGTATTCCTCGCGTGGGCTAGACTGACCGCCGGCGCGTTCGGCGCCCCGATCAATCTTGGGGAGAGTAGACAGAATGAACGTTTTCCGGCAGGTGGCGGTCCTGGCGGCCGCAGCGGTGATTGCGCTCGCCTGTGGCGGGGGAACCAGCTCCACCGGCGGCAGTTCGAGCAGCTGCTCGAAGACCTGGAAGGTCGGCCTGGTGACCGACGTGGGCAAGCTGTCGGACAAGTCCTTCAACGCGACCTCCTGGAAGGGCGTGCAGGACGCGCAGGCGGACTCCAGCCTCTGCGTCCAGGGCCGGGCCATCGAGTCCAACCAGCCCACCGACTACCAGAAGAACATGCAGACCTTCGTCGACCAGGGCTACGACGCGGTGGTCGCCGTCGGCTTCCTGATGACCGACGACGTCCTCGCCGTCGCCAAGGCGAACCCCAAGGTCAAGTTCTCCATCGTGGACGGATCGCACACCAGTCCCCCCACCAACCTGACCGACCTGCTCTTCCGGGAGGACCAGGCCGGGTACCTGGCGGGCGCGCTGGCCGGCCTCTACACCAAGAGCAACACCATCGGAGGCGTGTACGGGCTCGACATCCCGCCGGTGCACAAGTACCGCGTCGGCTATGAGAACGGTGCCAAGCACACCAACCCCAACATCAAGACGCTGGGCGTCTACCAGCCCGCCGGGCCCAAGGCCTTCAACGATCCGGACTGGGGCAAGCAGCGCGGCATCGAGTTCGCGGACCAGGGCGCCGACATCGTCTTCGGCGCGGGCGGCAACACCGGCAACGGCGCCCTGCTGGCGGCCCAGCAGAAGAACAAGACCTGCATCGGCGTGGACGTGGACCAGTACGTGTCCTATCCCGAGGTCCAGAATTGTCTGCTGACCAGCGCCGAAAAGAAGCTGGCCGTGGCGGTGAAGGCCTGGATCACCAGCGTCGTCAAGGGAACGGTCAAGAGCGGGACGGCTCTCTTCGACGCCTCCAACGGCGGCGTCGGCATCGCCCCCTTCCACAACTTCGACTCCAAGGTGACCTCCGACGAGAAGACCAAGCTGCAGGACATCGAGAAGCAGCTGGCCAGCGGAGCGCTCAAGACGGGGGCCGAGACCTAAATCACAGACGGCCCAGGCCGGGGATCCGGCGCCCTCGCACTGGAGCTGCGGGGGATCGTCAAGACGTACGGCCCGACACGGGCCAACGACGGCGTGGACCTCGACGTCGCGTGGGGAGAGGTCCACGCCCTCCTGGGTGAGAACGGCGCCGGCAAGAGCACGTTGATGAACGTGGTCTACGGCCTGACGTCGCCCGACGCAGGCGAGATCCGGTTCGACGGGCGGTTGGTGACCATCGGCGGTCCCACCGACGCCATCCGGCTCGGCATCGGCATGGTCCACCAGCACTTCATGCTGGTGCCTCCGCTGACCGTGGCCGAGAACGTGATCCTGGGGCACGAGACCTCGCACCTCGGCGTCCTCGACGAGGCGGAAGCCCGGCGCCGGGTGGCCGAGCTGGCCGCTCGGCACGGAGTGGATGTTGACCCCGCCGCCCGTGTCCGGGACCTCTCGGTCGGCATGCAGCAGCGGGTGGAGATCCTGAAGGCCCTCTACCGGGGCGCGCGACTGCTCATCCTCGACGAACCGACGTCGGTGCTGACTCCGCAGGAGGCCGAGCGGCTCTTCGAGGTGGTGCGCCAGCTGACCTCCGCCGGCTCGGCGGTCATCTTCATCACGCACAAGCTGGGTGAGGTGATGCAGGTCGCCGACCGGATCACCGTGATGCGGCGCGGGCGCGTGGTCGCCAGCACGACCCCCGGCGAGTCCGGGCCCGCCGACCTGGCCCGCCTGATGGTGGGCAGGCCGGTTCTGCTCGAGGTCGAGAAGGGGCCGGCCCACCCCGGCCGGACGCTACTCAAAGTCCAGGGCCTGACGGTGGACGACGACCGCCGCCATGTGGCGGTGGACGGAGTGGACCTGGAGATCCGGGCCGGCGAGATCGTCGGGCTGGCGGGTGTCGAGGGCAACGGCCAGGAGGAGTTGGTGGAGGCGATCGCCGGCCTCAGGCCCCGGCGCGCCGGCAGCATCATCATGGGCGACCGCGACATGAGCCACGCCGGCGCAAAGGCCACGCTGCGGGCCGGCCTCGGACACATCCCCGCCGACCGCCACCGGATGGGCGTGATCCTGGAGCTTCCGATCGCCGACAACCTTGTGATTTCGGACTACGACCGGCCACCCTTCGCCCGATGGCTGCTGCGAAGGTTCGCGGCGATCTGGCAGAACGCGGTGCGGGTGATCAAGAACTACGACATCCGGGCGCAGAGCCCGGGCCAGCCGCTGGGCTCGCTCTCCGGCGGCAACCAGCAGAAGGTGGTGGTCGCGCGCGAGCTGGAGGGCAAGCCGGTCGTGCTCATCGCAAGCCAGCCCACCCGGGGCGTCGACGTGGGCTCGATCGAGTTCATCCACCGCCAGCTGGTGCAGCGCCGTGACGCCGGGCTGGGAGTCCTGCTGGTGTCGTCCGAGCTCGACGAGGTGCTCTCGCTGTCCGACCGGGTGGCCGTGATCTATCGCGGGCGGATCGTGGGAGTGCTGGGCGGAGGCGAGCTCGATCGGGAGCGCATCGGCCTGATGATGGCTGGGGCGGCGTGAGCACCACGCGGCGCCTGCAGGGGGCGCTGCTCATACCGGCGATCTCCCTGGTCTGCGGCTTTGCGGTGGCGGCCGTGGCCATCCTCATCTCCGGCGCCGATCCGCTCGCGGCCTTCACGGCCCTCTTCCAGGGAGCCTTCCTGAACAGGAACTCGTTCCCGGAGACCCTGGTCGCGACGGTGCCCTACATCTTCCTCGGGCTGGCGGTGGCGATCGGGTTCCGCGCCGGGCTCTTCAACATCGGTGCCGAAGGCCAGTTCTACCTGGGCGCACTCTTCGGTGTCTACGTCGGCTACCGGCTGCACGGCCTGCCCGCGCCGGTGCACATCGTCCTGGCGATCGCCGCGGGCATGCTGGGCGGCCTGCTCTGGGCGTCGATCCCGGGCATCCTGAAGGCCCGCTTCGGGGCTCACGAGGTGATCACCACGATCATGCTCAACTATGTCGCCTTCCTGCTGGCGGACTGGCTCATCAACAACGGCGGTCCGCTGGCGGACAAGAAGGCCACCGCGCCCAAGACGCCCTTCATCGATCCGGCGGCACAGCTCCCGATCCTGCTGCCGGGCAGCCGCCTGCACCTTGGCCTGCTGCTGGCCCTGCTCACGGTTCCGCTGGTCTGGTTCCTGATCGAGAGGACCACCATCGGCTTTCGCATCCGCGCAGTGGGCCTGAATCCGACAGCCGCCCGGGCGGCCGGCATCTCCGTCGGCTGGACTCTGGTGACGGTGATGGGGATCTCCGGCGCGCTGGCCGGTCTGGCCGGTGCCGACGAGGTCCTGGGTGTCTCGCACTACATGCCGCCGCAGTTCTCCACCGGCTACGGCTTCGACTCCATAGCCGTCGCCCTGCTCGCCCGCAGCAATCCCTGGGCCATCGTGCCCGCGGCCTTCCTGTTCGGGGCGATGCGCAGCGGTGCCGGCTTCATGCAGCTCCAGACCCAGGTCTCGTCGGACCTCATCTCGATCGTCCAGGCGACCGTGATCATGTTCGTGGCGGCGCCGTTGCTGGTCAGGAGGATATTCCGCCTCCGGGACGTCCCGGCGGCCCCGGTCCAGGTGACCGAGGCGGGAGGATTGGGGGGCGCCTCTCCCCCGAAGGAGACCGTGGTTTGATGCTGCTAGCCGGAGATCTCGCAACCGGGCTCGCCGGACTGCTGGCGGCCGGGCCGTCGTTCTTTCGCACTGCCGATCTCGGCGGCCTCGCCACCGCCACCATCATCGCCGCCACGCCGCTCACGCTGGCCGCCCTGGGCGGGGTGATGAGCGAGCGCTCCGGGGTGGTCAACATCGCCCTCGAGGGCATCATGCTGACCGCCGCCTTCGTGGGCTACGCGGCGGCGCTCGTCAGCCACAGCCTGGGCGTGGGCATCCTGGCGGCCATCCTCTCGGGGATGCTGATAGCCGCCCTCCACGCCGTGCTCTCGATCGAGTTCCTGGTCGACCAGATCGTGAGCGGGACTGTGATCAACATCCTCGCGGTCGGTATCACCGGGGTCTTCTACCGCACCTTCATCCAGGAGACCACTGTGCGCGGCCCGGGCACGCTGCCGGTCTGGAAGATCCCACTGCTCGGGGACCTGCCGGTGATCGGTCCGATCTTCTTCCAGCATCAGGCCGTCACGTACGCGATGCTGGTCCTGGTCGTCGCCGTGCATCTCGTGCTCTTCAACTCGGTGTGGGGACTGCGAACCCGGGCCTGCGGCGAGCACCCGCAGGCGGCGGACACCGCCGGCATCAGCGTCAAGAAGGTTCGCTACGTGAACGTGATCTCCAGCGGCGCGCTGGGTGGTCTTGGCGGTGCCTACTTCACGATCCAGCAGATCGGGAACTTCCTGCCCAACATCACCGGCGGCCGGGGGTTCATCGCCCTGGCGGCGATGATCTTCGGCAAGTGGACGCCGATCGGGGCCTTCCTCGCCTCACTGCTCTTCGCGTGCGCCGACGCGCTGGGGGCCCGGCTGCAGTACCTCGGCGTTCGACTGCCGTACCAGTTCTTGGGTATGCTGCCGTACGTCCTCACCATCGTCGTGGTTGCAGGGGCGATGGGCCGAGCGGTGGCACCTGCCGCCGTCGGGAGGCCATACCGAAAGAACTGATGCCGGGAGCAGAGATCAGACCGGTCACCCCGTTTCCATCGACTGGCGGCGAGGAGCCGCCTCTGACGGTGCTCTCCGAGGGCGACGCCTTTAACGGTCGCCTGGAGATGCGGGGCGACGGGCACGTGATGGGGAGTTTCGAAGGCGAGATCGACTGTGGGGGCGAGCTTCTGGTGGGCCCTGACGCGCGCGTCGGCGCCAATATCCGGGCGGTCAACGTGACCATCTCCGGACGGGTCGCCGGCAACCTGGTGGCCCGCGGCCGGCTGAAGATCACGGCCATGGGCCAGCTGAAAGGGGACGCCGACGTGGCGACCCTGGTGGTCCAGGAGGGTGGGGTGCACTTCGGCACCCTGCGCGTCCACCCTGAAGGTGTGCCGGAAAAGGCAACCGACGCGGGGCCGGTGGACGGGACGGATCAGGCGGTGGCGGCCGCGAATTCGCAGGCCAGGGCGCCGTCGCAATCCGGCTCTGGCGCCTCCTCGCGACCGCTGACGGGATCGGTCGATCGTGTCAAGAGGCTGTGGGGAGAGCTTTTCTAGCAGAGGAGAAAGGTGCCGAAGCCGCTCAGTGAGATCAGCCTGACTGAAGACGAGATGCTGCTCGAGGGCTTCGAAGCAACGCTGGGCGGCATCCCGGTGCTGGTAACCGCGGTCCTGGAACGAACCTGCGTCTACCTCGACGCCGGCGGCGAGAGAAAGCTCGCCAGCAAACAAGACCTCCTGGTGGACCCCGAAAAACTAACCATCCGCCGCCGTCGCCCCGGCAACTGACCCCAAGCCATCGCCGCCGTCGTCTCCCTGCCCCTTGTGGGGAGGGTAAGGGAGGGGGTCCAGTTCAAACGGATTCTGCCCGGGCCCCCCAGCCGTGGAGCAGCGAAGCTGGGATGCTTCGAGAGGGTGCGGAAGACGTCCAACAAAACCCCCTCCCAACCCTCCCCGCAAGGGGGAGGGACAAGAAAGATGGGGGCCCCTGCGTCACTGGAAAGGCCGGATTCACTCCGGCCGTTTGAGTTCCTCTTCCCAACGACTCCCATCGCCACTCTGCGGAAGGGGGCTGGGGGGGAAACCTGTTTCCCCCGCATCCTTTACCCTAGGACGCTCGTCCGCACTCGATGACACTGATACCGCCAGACCGACCGGGCGGGGGGAGGCTGGCCCGGAACAGGGAGCGATGGCGGCTGTCCGCCGTTTCGCGGCCCGCCGCACCCGCCGGGGGCGGGTAGGAAGACAGCGTTGGCGCTCTCTCGCCGGTCGGGGCCGCCGATGAGCGGCTCCGATTTCATCGCGCACCCGGCCTATCGCACCGCCCGCGGCTGGGATGGTCACAGCCGGCCGGGCAGGGGGCTGTCCCTGTCTGGACTGGCCCTGAGACAGCTCCGCCTCAAGGGCGGCTGGACGGTCTCGCTTGCGCTGGGACTGACGCTCACCTTCGCCATCGCGGCGCTGGCTCCGCTCGCGGGTGCGATGGCGGCCGACGCCGCCCTCCACACAGCGGTGACCGGTCCGGCCGGGCAGGTCCCACTGACGGTCGCGGAGCAGAAGGTGCCAGACCAGTCCGCCTTCGAAGCGACCCAGGCACGGATGGCCGGCCGGGTCGAGGGAAGGTTGGGTCCCTACCTCGCGGGCAGCAGCGCGCTGGCGACGCTGGGACCGCTCACCCCCGTCTCGCTCAACGAGAATCCCGCGCCCGCCCAGGTCGACTCCAGCAAGCTGGCCGTCGGCTACCTCAGGGACCTGGCCGAACAGGTGGAGCTGGTGGCGGGCGCCGTCCCGGCGGACGGGCTGGGCGGGTCGGCAGACATCGCGGCCACCATGGCGCAGACGGAGGGCGACGCGCTCGGACTTCACCTCGGCGACCGGCTCTGCCTGGACTTCGCCGCCGGCGGAACGCGCTGGTGCGCGCGCGTGGCCGGTCTCTGGCGACCGCTCCAGGGCGCCGACCCCTTCCGGTTCGAAGCCGCCCGCCAGGTCCAGCTGGTGGTTGGTCGGTACGACTTCTACCGGCTGATGAAGCTTGCGGCGTCGCCGGTGGCCACCGTCGGGCGGCAGTTCTACATGGACGTGAACAGCCTGGACAACCGCGACGCCGGCGACCTGGTGAGTGGCTTACGAGAGCTGCGTGGGTATTTCACGGGCCGGGGGGATCTCTTCGACACCTCGCTCGACCGGGTGATAGAGAGCTTCGTCGCCGGCGGGCAGCCGGTGCGCGTCACCTCGGAGCTGCTGAGTGCGGCGCTGGCCGTCCTGGTCGTGTATTGCGCAGCGTTCGTGGCCG
>JALYYF010000201.1 GCA_030946725.1 Candidatus Dormiibacterota bacterium | reverse complement strand
AAGTGGATACGCCTGGACTACGCCTCCCCCGACTCGTACGAGCCTCTGAAGGCGGAGGTAGACGAGTCGGCCGCCGTGATCTTCTACCTCGCCACGCCGCCCACGACGTTCAAGCCCATCGTGAGTGCACTGGCCCAGACCGGACTGGCGCGGAAGGGAGACCCCACACGGCGCGTGGTCGTCGAGAAGCCCTTCGGGCGCGACCTGGAGAGCGCGCTGGAGATCGAGCAGACGCTCTCCGAGGCCTTCGAGGAGAGCCAGATCTTTCGCATCGACCACTACCTGGCGAAGGACACGGTCCAGAACACCCTGGCATTTCGCTTCAGCAACGGTATCTTCGAGCCGATCTGGAACCGGACGCTGGTCGACACGATCCAGCTGACGGTGGCCGAAGAGGGCACCATCGGGACCCGCGCCGGCTACTACGACGAGGCCGGAGCCACCCGCGACATGGTGCAGAACCACGTCCTGCAGGTCCTGGCGCTGATCCTGATGGAACCACCGATCACCCTGGATGCGCCGAACATCCGGCGGGCCAAGATCGACGCGCTTCGAGCGATGCGGCCGATAGACCCGGCGGAGGCTGTTCGCGGCCAGTACGAGGGGTACCTGGAGGCGCCGGGCGTCAACAGGGCATCCCGGCGGGAGACCTTCGTGGCTGCCCGGATCCACGTGGACAACTGGCGCTGGGCCGGCGTCCCGATCTTCTTCCGAACCGGCAAGGCACTGAGACGCCGGGTCACCGAGGCGGTGATCCGGTTCAAGGAGGCGCCGACGCTGAGCATCGACGGCCAGCCGCAGCGCGGGATTCCGACCCTTCTCCTGATCCGGGTGCAGCCGGAGGAGGGCATAACCCTTCGCATCGGAGCCAAGCTGCCGGGAGCCCGCTTCGAGATGGTGCCGGCCGGGATGAGCCTCGAGTACTCGAGGCTCCTGCACAGCCAGCTGCCCGACGCCTACGAGCACGTGCTCAGCGAGCTGATCGCCGGCGGCCACAGCGTGTTCCCGAGCGGCGAAGAGATCGAACGCTCCTGGGAGATAGTTGACCCGCTGCTGATGGCCTGGGAAGCAGGAGGACACCCCGAACGCTACGTGCAGGGCAGCTGGGGACCCTACGGCGCCGCCGAGCTGATAAGCACAGGCGGTGGCACCCGCTGGATCGACCCGGGAGACGAGCCCGGGACCCAATGAACAGTCTCCCCCGACTTGGTGGGGGAGAGACTGAATAGGGTGTGGAGGCTTTCCGGGTTCGCAGACGAGATCTCGCCCGATCTCGAGGTGCAGTGCGCGACGCTTGAGGACCTGGGGTTGCGTCACGTCGAGGTTCGCAGCATCGGGAACGTCAACGTCCTCGACCTGGACGACGACCAACTCGCGGGTGCCCGCCGAGCCTTCGACGCGCATCAGCTAAGCACCTCGTCCATCGGTTCGCCGATCGGCAAGGTCCCCATAGAAGAGGACTTCGAGGCCCACCTGACCCGGTTCCGGCGTGCGCTGCAGGTGGCCGGGACACTGCAGGCGCCCTACATCCGTCTGTTCTCCTTCTTCATGCCCCCGGACAGCGATCCGCGGACTCACCGCGACGAGGTGCTGCGCCGGATGGCCGCCCTGGCGCGTGCGGCCGGAGGCCACGACGTGGTCCTGCTACATGAGAACGACAAAGGGCTCTACGGGGACATCCCGGAACGGTGCCTGGACGTCGTCGAGTCCGTGGGTTCCGATCAGCTCCGGCTGGTCTGGGATCCCGCCAACTTCGTCCAGTGCGCGGTTCGACCGTTCAGTGACGCGTACAGCATGCTGCGTCCGCACCTCGAGTACGTCCACGTCAAGGACGCACTGATGGCGACGGGGGAGGTCGTGCCGGCCGGCCAGGGTGACGGGGAACTTCCGGCGACCCTGCGCGCCCTCGAGTCCGACGGCTACCAGGGATTCTTCTCACTGGAACCGCACCTCGCCAGCAGCGCCGCGAGCGGCGGCTTCAGCGGCCCAGAATTGTTCTTCCGGGCAACCAGGGCATTCACCGGACTGCTGGACACTCAGGGCATCGGCTACAGCTGACCACCGGCTCCCGCAGGAGGCACCAAATGCGTTTCGCAGTCATCGGAGCGGGAGTCATCGGCGCCCTGCACGCCGAGACGATCTTCCAGCTTCGCAGCACAGAGCTGATCGCGGTCGTGGACGTCGAACCCGAGGCCGCCAGGGAGCTGGCCGCGAGGTACGGCACGCTCGCGCTCACCGACGTCGATGAGACGCTGGCTCGGGCCGACGTCGACGCGGTGGCGATCTGCACGCCCAGCGGCCAGCACGCCGAGCTGGTCACGAGAGCACTATCAGCGGGCAAGCACGTGGTCGTGGAAAAACCCCTGGATGTCTCCCTCGAGGCCGCCCACCGGGTGGCGGACGCGGAGCGCGCCTCGGGCCGGCGCGTGACGGTGATCAGCCAGCACCGCTTCGACCCTGCGAGCCAGCTCGTGTTCGAGGCGGTGCGTTCAGGCCGGCTGGGCAGGGTCACCTCGGGGAACGCCGTCATCTCCTGGTGGCGCAGCCAGGCCTACTACGACTCGGCCGGCTGGCGCGGCACCTGGGCCCTGGACGGCGGCGGTGCGCTCATGAACCAGGGCATCCACACCGTCGATCTGCTGGTGTGGTTTCTCGGCCAGCCCGTCGAGGTGTTTGCCTGGACAGGCCGTCTTGCTCACGACCGAATCGAAGTCGAGGACACCGCGGCCGCCACGATCCGCTTCGCCGGCGGTGTTCTCGGTGTCATCCAGGCGACCACGGCCGCCTACCCTGGGCTGAACGCCCGGGTGCAGCTTCACGGTGACCGTGGATCAGCAGTCATAGACGACGACCGGCTGGCATATTTCCACGCAGCACAGGCCGGGGAGAGCGGGCCCGACCTCGGGGCCGGGTCGCCCGACAACCAGGCCGAGCAGGTGCTCGCAAGCAGCAGTCAGCCGGGGCGCACGTCCCACACCGCGCAGTACGAAGACTTCGTCGGCTCGATCGCCAACGACCGCTCGCCGCTGGTGACAGTGGGGGAGGCGACCCGAACGCTGGCGGTGGTCATCGCCATTTATGAGTCGGCCCGGACGGGCCGCCCCGTGAGTGTCCCGGGACGGGTCGCGTCCGGCGACGCCCGCACCGACCTGGAAAGCGTGGACGTAGTGTTCTGATCAGGATCCAGCTGGACCGTTTTGAACGTCGCTTCGAATTTGGGTCAGCGCGCCACGGGAGCTGGGGTCCGCTGGAGGCGGCCCAGGCGCTGCTCACGGCAGGTGACCCGGCGGGGCGGAGAACGGGATATCGCCGGGCGCGTCGCGGAGTTCGGCCACCACCTCTTCGATGATGTGTCGCGCACTGTGCCGCCAACCGAACCGGAGGCCGGGCTCGTCGTCGCGGCCGGTCTCCACGGTCTCGATGAGGGTGATCAGGGCCTTCCAGAGAGCCCACCCACGGCCCCGCGCCCAGGCGGCATCGTCCATCTGAAGATGGGCACGGAAGGCTTCGCGGCCCTCCGCTGAAAAGAATGTCCACGCCATCGTGAGGTCGCAGGCGGGATCCCCGACGGCCATGCCACCGAAGTCGATGACCGCGCTCAAGCGGCCGTGGTCAACCAGCAGATTCGAGGCGGTGACGTCTCCATGGATCCAGACCGGAGGGCCGTGCCAGGCTGCGCGACAGGCAAGATCCCAGACCTCTTGCGCGCCGCCGGTGTCGATCTCACCATGGAGTGACGCGATTGCGCTCCTGGTCTCGGAGTCGTAGGTCGCCGGCGGCGCGCCGCGAAAGAAGTTGTGCTCCCCCGGCGGCGGTCCGCCGGACGGGTCGATCCGGTACAGGGCAACCAGGAAATCGGCCAGCCTGGTGGCGAGTCCGACCGGGTTGGAGACGTTCTCCGGTGTCGCCGGCTCACCGTCCAGCCATCGATAGAT
>JALYYF010000200.1 GCA_030946725.1 Candidatus Dormiibacterota bacterium | reverse complement strand
GAGCAGACCGACGCCACAGAGCACCCGGCCCGCGGCCGCCACCCAGATGTCGACGGCAGTGGTGAGCCCTCGGACGCGCTGACCGCCCGGTCCGAGATGCGCGAGACCTCGGCATCGGCGACGCCTGAGTTGTGGGAATGGGTCTCGACCTCCAGTGCAAGATGGGGCGCGCCGAGGGTCTGACATGTGGGGTCGGCGACGTCTCAACCGCTCGTGACTGAGAGCTGGCGATGGCATTTTTTGGCGCGGCGCCCCACCTTCGAGACTCTAAGGAGGTCCTTCCTAGCTCCAATAACGACTGAGAGCCACCTGTTGCTCGGCCTCGGCTATGCCGCCGTCTATGCCGGTCATAGCGTCTGCTACTTCGCCGCCGCCGATCTGGTCGAGACCCTCTACCGGGGCCTAGCCGACAACTCCGTGGGCCGTGTCATCGACAACCTTCTCCGCGCCGATTTGGTCCTGCTCGATGAGTTTGGCTTTGCCCCCCTTGACCCCACCGGCGGTCAGCTCCTTAACTTGCGACGTTGAGATTGCCATTGACATGCGGGCACTACCCCGCATTGTGATGCGATGAGTTCAAACCCAATGGACAGCCCAACAGTTACGACCCCGGTCCCTGGGAACGGTGCGGGGCGACCAGAAGCGACCTGGCCGGCGGCGGCCGCTGTGATCGCGGTGCTGCTGCTGCAGCTAGCACTTCCAGACAGGCTTGTCGCAGGCGCGCGTTGGCTTCTGCCAGCCCTCGAGGCTGTCCTGCTGCTTCCTCTCATGATCGGGACCCGCTACCGCCATCACAGGGAGTCGACGTGGGCACGAGTGCTGGCCATCACCCTGATCGCCGTCGTCAATCTCGCCAACCTATACTCCGTAGTCCTGCTCGCGTATTACTGATCCACGGCGGTAAGGCGGGAGGACACGAGCTCATACTGTCGTCGATCGCAATCTGGCTCACAAACGTTGCCATCTTCGGCCTCTGGTACTGGGAAATCGACCGAGGTGGGCCGGGAGCTCGCACCCATCCGGTTCAGCAGCCCCCGGAGTTCCTGTATCCTCAGATGAGCAATCCAGCCCTGGCCCCAGCGGATTGGCGGCCCACCTTCCTTGACTATCTGTACGTCTCCTTGACGAACGCGACCGCGTTCAGCCCTACCGATACCATGCCTCTTTCTCGCCGCGCCAAGGCGCTGATGTCGATTCAGTCATTAGCGTCGCTCTTGACGGTCGCGCTCGTTGCTGCACGTGCAGTGAACATCCTCAGTTGACCTGCATCGCTGCTGGGTCAACGTCAACTCAGGGATCGCACTTGCAGACATGTACTAGTGGTACTCGACTCCGTCGTCCGGCAGAGAAGCCGGGCTATTGATGGCCTTGGGCTCCGCGACACTCGGCTTTGAAGCGGGTTATCCGCGCAGGAGCAGAGAGTTGGGCCGCGAGAACGGTCGATCGGTAACATGATCCTCAACCATTCCTAGTCCGCGCCGTCCACCATGGGTTCCAGGAGGAAACTTGAGCCACGAGGAGCCAGTCAGAGGGCAACGGCCGGGCGACATCGACGTTCGGATCCGCCGCGAGGACCTGGGCCGCGCGTTTCAGTGTGACGACGTCGGTAGGGCCTTTCGACACCAGGCCTGCGGACACCTGGCAGCCACTGAGGAAACCGAACGGGCGACGGACGACCGGGCCCGGGCGGTCGGACTGCGGTTGGCGTGCGGCTCGGCACCGTAGATCACATCCAATGCCACCACGCTGAGAACGAGGGCGATGAGCACGCCGGCGAGGATGGCGAGCGTCCGCAGTGCATCGCGCGCCTCAGGTGGCTCAAAGCTATCGGCGCCATGTCCCTGTTGATCGTCGTCTGCCTGATCCATGGTCTGGCCGGTAGAGCTGACCATCCTCCCGGCCAGTACGCGCCTATCAAGGCCAGCGAGGCGCTGACTCCATTGCTCATCCTGACTCGTTCGCTTCCGGCTGCTCCTCGATGACTGGGATCGAGGCGGCCGTCGGAATTGCCCAGGTCTTGCGCAAGTATCTAGGGAGGCCGATCCTCTCGGCGCCTTCACCAAGGCCGGCCGCTTTAAGACGATGCCCGAGCAGGTGTCGGTGTACGAGATCATGGGCGAGGCGACGCTCCTCGGCGCTGCCAGCTAGGGGCTGCGCCTGTTCCCCTCGGCCGCTAAGCACGCCACTCAGCCGGGCCACCAGGCCAGATACACTGAGTTCAAGGAGAGAGGTTTGATGGGCTTTCGCGGAGCGATCTTCGACGTCGACGGAGTCCTGGTCGACTCGCCTCACGAGCGCGCCTGGCGAGAGGCGCTTCACGAGCTCATGGACTCTGAGTGGAGGGACATCCGGGATCAGACAACGTACACCCCAGAGCGCTTCACGCCGGCCATCTACCAGGCGGTCATGGCGGGCAAGCCGAGGGCGGCCGGCGCACGTTCGGCGCTCGAATACTTTGGCGTGCCGGATGCGGAGGCTCGAGTCGAGGCGTACGGCGAGCGCAAGCAGGAGCTCGTCGTCAAATTGATCGAAGCCGGCCAGTTCCACGCCTTCACCGACGCGCTGCGCTTCGTGCTGGCGGTGAAAGGGGCGGGCATCCCGCTGGCTGTCGCGTCCTCGTCGAAGAATGCCGGACTGTTCTTGAGCAGGATCCGGCTCGACCTTTTCTGCGCGGAGCGGGGCTTGCCGTACCAGTTCGTCGGCGATGGGCTCACCCTGCAGAGGCTGTTTGACGCCGACATCTCGGGCCGAGACTTTCCGCAGGGCAAGCCGCACCCCGTGATCTTCCTGACCGCGGCGAAGGAGCTGGGGTTCCCGCCCGAGACCTGCTTCGTGGTCGAGGACGCTTCATCCGGAGTGCAGGCGGCGAAGGCGGGAAACATGGCGGCGCTGGGCGTGGCCCGCATGCACGACCAGCAGCTCTTGAAAGAGGCGGGGGCCGACCTGGTTGTCACCTCGCTCGACGAGGCCGCCATCAACGCTCTGGCCGAGGGTCGCCTGGAACGAGCCTCGATGGCGTGATGGGGAACGGGCAGCGGCCGATCGCCGAGCTCCCGAAAGCGAGCGGCGACAGCGCAGAGCTCGCCCGGCGCCTGGCTGGGCGCCGACCGGCGGTGTTCCTCGACTACGATGGGACGTTGACGCCGATCGTGGACCGGCCGGAGGACGCCCTGATCTCAGGGAGCATGCGGGAAGCCGTTCGCAGGCTGGCGAAGCGCTGTCCCGTCTGCGTCGTCAGCGGGCGCGACCGGCTGGTCGTGCAGGAGCTGATGGGTGTCGACGACCTGATCGTGGCGGGCAGCCATGGCTTTGACATCTGGAGCCCCTCCGGCGGAGCCATCCAGCGGCAGGAGGGAGCGGAGTTTCTCGACCTCCTCGAGGAGGTGCGAGCCCGCCTGGGCGCGGAGCTCGGCGCCATTCCAGGCGCGCTGGTGGAGCCCAAGAGCAACTCTGTGGCCGCTCACTACCGACTCGTCGCCGAAGACCAGAGGCCGAGGGTCAAGGAGATAGTCGACCGTCTGCTAGCCGATTACAGCGGGAAACTGAAAATCACGCCGGGGAAGATGGTCTACGAGATCCAGCCCAATGTCGATTGGGACAAAGGCAAGGCGGTCCTGTATCTGCTTACCGCGCTGGAGCTCGACCGTGACGAGGTGGTCCCGATCTACATGGGCGACGACATCACGGACGAGGACGCCTTTAGAGCCCTGTCGGGGCGCGGCCTGGGGGTCTTCGTCGGCCGGGCCGACGACCCGGAGGTGGCAGGGCGACTGACGTCCGCCGACTACCTCCTCGAGAGCATGGAAGACGTCGAGCAGTTTCTCAATCTGGTCGCGAACTACGCCGAATCGGGGCGCGCTGCCAGCTCGGGTTAGGGAAAGGAGGATCGCTATGGAGAACTGGACGCTCACCTTCGACTCCTTCGATCCCCAGCATGAGAGGCTCCGTGAGGTCCTGACCTCGACTGGCAACGGGTACCTCTGCACCCGGGGCGCCGCGGAGTGGGCCGACGTCGACGACGTTCACTATCCCGGCACCTACGTGCACCGCTGCTACAACCGGGAAACGACCATTATGGGCGGCCGACCGGTGCTCAACGAGGACCTGGTCAACCTGCCGAACTGGCTGGTGCTCAAGCTCCAGATCGAGGGCAGCGAGCCGATCGGGCTGAGCAACGTGGAGCTCTTGAGCTACCGGCACGAGCTGGACATTCGGCACGCCATGGTGATCCGCCACCTGCGGTTTCGCGACGCGGCGGGACGGGAGACCACTCTCAGCAGTCGGCGCTTCGTGAGCATGGCCAACATGCATCAGGCGGCCCTGGAGTGGACGATCATGGCCGAGAACTGGTCGGGGGAGGTAACCGTTCTCACGGCGCTCGACGCCCGCGTGACCAACCAGGGCGTCGCCCGCTACAGACAGCTCGAAGGCCGTCACATCCAACCCCGGGCCAGCCGGTCACCCTTTCCGGATGCGATCTCGCTGTTCGCGGAAACGCGGCAGTCGCGCATGTACATCGGAGATGCGGCGCGCACGCGGGTCTACAAAGACGGGGGCGACCTGCAGGTCAGGCGAGAGCTCTACCACATGGAGGACTACGTCCACGAGGCGCTCACCTTCAGGCTCGAAGAGAAGTCGCCGGCGCGGGTGGAGAAGCTGGTGGCCTTTTACACTTCACACGATAGGGCCATCAGCGAGCCGCGCACCACTTCGGAGGAGGCGCTCAGCGGCTACGGGACGTTCGCGGAGGCCTTCGAACGCCATGCTCGGGCGTGGGACGAGCTCTGGGAGGAATGCGACATCCAGGTCCCCGAGGACGATCGGGTGCAGTTCGTCCTCCGGCTCCACATCTCCCACGTCCTGCAGGTGTGCTCGATGAACACGGCCGATCTCGATGCCGGCGTCCCCGCTCGAGGGCTGAACGGAGAAGCGTACCGGGGCCACATCTTCTGGGACGAGCTCTTCATCTACCCGTTCCTCAATTTCCGCCTGCCCGCGATCACCCGCGCGCTGCTCATGTATCGCTATCGGCGGCTCGGCCAAGCGCGTGCCCTGGCCAGTGAAGAAGGCTATCGCGGTGCCATGTATCCCTGGCAGAGCGGCAGCGACGGCTCTGAGGAGACCCAGGTCGTCCACCTCAATCCGAGGTCCGGGGCCTGGGAACCGGACTTGAGCCGACGACAGCGTCACGTCAACGGGGCCATCTTCTACAACATCTGGCACTACTACCAGACGACGGCGGATCACGAGTTCCTGGTCCAGCACGGGGCCGAGATGATGCTGGAGATCGCCCGCTTCTGGGCCAGCATCGCGCACTTCAACGAGGCGCGGGGACGTTACGAGATCCACGGCGTCATGGGCCCCGACGAGTTCCACGAGAAATACCCCGAATCGGACCAGGAGGGGCTCCGGAACAACGCCTACACGAACGTGCTGGTCGCCTGGCTGTGCGACGTCGCCGTAAAGCTGCTGGAGATGCTGCCAGCACGGCACCGAGAGCGTCTGCGGACGATGACCGGCCTCACCGACGAGGAGATCGAGACCTGGAAGGAGATGAGCCACCGGATGTTCGTCCCCTTCCACGGCGACGGCATCATCAGCCAGTTCGAGGGCTACGAGGAGCTGGAGGAGCTGGACTGGGATCACTACCGCCGTGAGTACGGCAACATCCAGCGACTCGACCGCATACTGCGGGCGGCCGGCGACGACCCGGACCGCTACAAGCTCGCCAAGCAGGCGGACGCGGTGCTGCTGTTCTTCCTGTTCCACGAGGACGAGCTTCGACAGATCTTCGAGCGGCTGGGATACGCGTACGAGGCCGACACGCTACGCAAGAACGTCGAGTACTACGATCAGCGAACCTCGCACGGCTCGACCTTGAGCTTTGTGGCGCACGCCGCCCTCCTGGCCGACGTGGACCTGAAGGCCTCCTGGGAGAGGTTCCTGGTCGCCCTCGAGAGTGACGTCAGCGACGTCCAGGGCGGAACGACCGCCGAGGGCATCCACCTTGGTGTGATGGCGGGAACGCTGGATATCGTTCAGCGCTTCTACCTCGGCGAGTCGGTCCGCGACGGCGTCCTCCACTTCAGCCCCAAACCCCTGCCCAACCTGGCGCGCCTCTCCATGCCACTGGTGTTCCGAGGCAGCACGCTGGACGTGGCCCTGGACGTCGGCAAGCTACGCGTCGGCGTCAGGGACGACGGCTTCGCCCCCTCGGTAAGGATCGCCGTGGGAGGCGCAGTCGAGGAGATCAAAGCAGGCCAAAGTCGCACCTTCGAAACCTAGTCAACGACCCCCCTTCCCTTGGTTTGGTCGGGTTGGGATGGAATCCCTTTCAAACCTACAGCCACCGCCTCCGCCGTCAACTCGACGGAGAAACCTTCTCCCCGACCCTCCCAGCAGGGGGGAAGGAAGCAAGGTAGCGTTCCTGCCTGGCATGCAGGCGGCTCCGACCCCGGTGCAGGAGGACGCGCTGATTCACCCCGCGCAGCTGCAGCGCGTCGCACACCTCCTCGCTCGACCATCCCTTGACGTCGCGCAGGATGACGAAGGCCCGCTGCGCCGGAGGAGGCGAGTCGATCTTGTCGCGAAGCTAGTCCATCGATTCCGCCTGGTGCGGTGGGAAGGATCGGTCGATCTCGACGCTCGGCTCGTCGTCCTCCTCGCCTAGACCTTGCAGGTCGGCGAGCCGGAGGCCGGAGGCTGTTGCAGCGGGCGGAGCCAGTCAGAGCAGATACGCCTGTCTTGGATAGCGTCGCCGGCGCCGTCTGTTTGAGCCGAGCGATTCCGCTGCGCCTGCTCACCAAGTCGCGCTCGAGCAAGACCAGCCCGTGAACCCGACTGGCCTTGCGCATCCGGGCGTGCACCCGCTCAAAGATCTCCCCGTTTACTTCGACAAGGATCCGCCCGGCCGGCCGATCGAGCGTCGAGTAGGCCGGGAACTCGCAAGGGGCCTGGATCAGCTCCTCCAGAGCCATGTTGATCAGAGCGGCACGAATTGCCCATGGAATAGAGGTTGGGGTTAGGACTCAGCGATTGATCGCCGCCCCGCTTGCGTCAACCGCGGCGGTGCGTTGACAACTTCCGCTGCGTTGCGTTACTTCCCGCGATCACCAGCCCCTAGCTGCCTAGTGCCTGGGCGCTCTCGTCGACTCCAGGACGCTACGCACTTCGCTCGCGATCTGAAGGTCCTCGCGAGCGGTGACGACGAGGACGGCGACGGCCGAGCCAGGCGCCGAGATCTGCGCCTCAGTAGCCGCGGCGCGGTTCCGTTCCTCGTCCAGTTGGATGCCAAGGAACTCGAGGCCGCGGCAGGCGGCGGAACGGACGGGGGCCGATCGCTCCCCGACCCCGCCCGTGAAGACCACCGCGTCCAGACCGCCCAGCGCCGCCGCCATGGAGGCGAGAGAGGCGCGCAGGCGGTGCAGATAGACCTCGAACGCCAGCCGGGCGCGTCCCTCCCCGCTCTCTGCTGCTTTCAAGATCTCCCGCATGTCGGAGGAGAGCCCGGAGAGACCGAGTAGGCCCGATTCACGGTCCAGGGCCGTCTCCAGCTGGGCTGGACCCAGGCCACCCCGTCGCTGCGCCCAGATCAGAACGCCTGGATCCAGGGAGCCGGAACGTGTCGCCATCACCAAGCCTTCCATGGGGGTGAACCCCATGGTTGTGTCCACCGAGATGCCGCCTCGCACCGCGCAGAGAGAAGCGCCCGCGCCCAGGTGGCAAGTCACGCTGCGTAGGCCTTGCAGGGGCCTGCCCAGCAGCTCGGCGGCGCGCCGGCTGGCCCAGGCGTGGCTCAGACCGTGGAAGCCATAACGCCGGATGCCCCATTCCGCGGTCCATCGCCAGGGCACGGCGTAGACGGCGGCCGCGTCCGGGATGGTGGCGTGGAAGGCGGTGTCGAAGCAGGCGATCACTGGCAGCGAGGGCCGGATCTGCTGCAGCACCCGGATCGCGAGCAGCGCGGGCGGATTGTGCAGCGGTGCCAGCTCCGAGATGGCGTCCAGCCGCTCGAGGACGCGATCGTCGACGCGTACGCTGGAGCGGAAGTCGGCGCCGCCGTGGACGACTCGCACGCCGCAAGCGTCGGGGGGCGGGATCCGGCCCAGGAAGGCTTCCAGCGCCGACCGTTCCACCTCTCCCGCCGAGGCGGCCAGATCTTCCTC
>JALYYF010000194.1 GCA_030946725.1 Candidatus Dormiibacterota bacterium | reverse complement strand
TTGATGAAGCGTTCGATCTCCTCGGGCATCGGCTGGCCGTAGGCGCTGACGGGGATGGGTCGCCTCCCCGCCTCGCCGGCGAGCCTCTGAAGCTCCGGAATGCGGGACAGGAAGTCACCGCGGTTCGGCATCCAGCCATCGGCGTAGCGCACCACCCGCCTCAGCGTGTTCTCGCCGTTGCCTCCGATGTATATCGGCGGGTGCGGCTTCTGCACCGGCTTGGGCCAGGCCCAGATCGGCTCGAAGCTGACGAACTCGCCGTGATACTCGGCCTCCTCCTGGCTCCAGATCGCCTTCATCGCCTCTATCCGCTCCCGCATCAGCTTCCAGCGGGTGGCGAAGGCGGTCCCGTGGTTGGCCATCTCCTCGCGGTTCCAGCCCCCACCCACTCCGAAGATGAAGCGCCCGCCCGAGAGGTGGTCGATGCTGGCCACCTGCTTTGCCAGGTCGATGGGATCGTGCTCGACGACGAGGCAGATGCCCGTCCCGATGCGAAGGGTCCTCGTCACCACCGCGGCCGACGTGAGGGCGACGAAGGGGTCGAGCGTGTGCCAGTACTGCTCCGGCAGGTCATTCGCCTTCGTATCCCCCGGGCGCGGGGTGTGCCGCCGGCTCGGGATGTGCGTGTGCTCAGCCACGAACAGCGACTCGAAGCCCCTCGCCTCCACCGCCTGGGCCAGCTCGGTGAGCGATATGGCGTAGTCCGTCGGAAAGATGGCGACTCCGAACTTCATCACGGCTCCCGACTCTACCGCGCGACCTCGGCAGAAGGCAGCGGATGCTGCCGGCGCCAACTGCGTGCGGAGGCAGCGGGCCTCGTCCGGCCTATGGTTCGCCGGTGGTTCTTCGCCGTCTGCGCTGGGTCGCGAGCCAGCTGGGCGCCCGTGGGAGCGGACGGCTGCTGGAGCCCGCGCAGGTCCTTCTGCGTCTCGGCGACCTGCCCGACGGGTGGAGGCAGATCGACGAACGCCGGTGGCGTACCGGTCGAAGCGGCGGCGCGGAGCCGTGGGCCGCTCGCGCCCGGGAACTGGGCGGCGTCACCGCCTGGCGGTCCTTCGCCGCGGCGCGCGGCGGTCGCTGGCTCTGGGCGCAGGCCACCCCGATGGCCGGCGAGGCGGACGCCGCCGACGCCCTGGACGGCATCTGGGATCACTCGCTGCGAAACCTTCGTGGCCGCGTGGAGGTCGTCGCCAGCCAGACCGGGCCGACACTCCACCTCCCGGACAGCAGCGTGATGACGCTCGAGCAGCAGACCAGGGGCCGCGGGTCAGCGGGGATCGCCCGCTACCTTGCCTGGAGTTGCCGCGGCGTCGTCAGCTTCCTGGCCGGCAGCGGCTCCGGGAACGCCTGGGAGTGGCAGGACCTCGAGGTGCTCGCCTCCATCCAGACCGGCCGCATCCGCGCGCTGATCGGCGAAGCCGGCGAGGCCGACGACCGCGGATCAGCCTGACGCCAGCCGCGCCAGCGCGTCGCCCTCGAGCCGGTACCCGGTCCAGTCCGAGTTGGGCCTGGCGCCAAGCCGCTGGTAGAAGCCGATCGCCGTCTCGTTCCAGTCCAGCACCGACCACTCCAGCCGTCCGCAGCCCCTCTGCCGAGCCACTCGCGCCAGGTGCTCCAGCAGGGCTCTTCCCACGCCGCGCCCCCGGCTCCCAGGACGCACGTAGAGGTCCTCAAGGTAGATCCCCCGCAGCCCGAGGAAGGTCGAGAAGTTGTGGAAGAAGAGAGCGAATCCGAGCGGCCGCCCCTCCTCGTCCTCGGCCACCGCGACCTCGGCATAGGGACGGGGACCGAACAGGTGCCGGGCAAGCAACTCCTCGGTCATTGTGACCTGGGGCAGCAGGCGCTCGTACTCGGCCAGCTCACGGATCAGCGAAGCCACCAACTCGACGTCCGCCGGAACGGCCTCCCGGATGCGGACATCGGCGACCGGCTCCCCCGCGGACGGTGGTACCGTCACCGCGGAGCTGGCTCTCCCGGCGAAGCCGGCGCCGGTCCGAAGCGGCTCACTGCGGTCACGTAGTAGAGCACGGCCCAGCTGAGCAGGAGCACCACCACGACCGGGTCGGCGAGCTGGCGGGCGGCGAGGAGCACGCTCGCCAGCGCGTAGATCACCAGTCCGGTCAGCACCAGCACCTTGCCGTTCTGCATGCCGCGGTACATGCGGCGGCCGCCGACCAGCGTGAGCACGCTCGTCAACAGCCGCATGGAGTCGAGCAGCGCGACTCCGGCGGGATGCCGGGGCGTGGCCAGCGCGTCGGTCAGGAGCGAGAACACCGCCCATACCAGGCCCACGAAGGCGACCGCGGCCAGGAGCACTCCGAGCTTTCGGGCATCGGGGGCAAAGCGCGGCAGCCTGACGCCCAGCCGGCCGGCGGCCGCCTCGGGGACAACGCGAGCCGGCGGCGGGCCGGCGACCGTCAGCGGGGAATGCCCGTTGGAGCGCTGCGCGCGGCTGACGGCGGCCGCCTGGGAGCGTGTCAGGATGCCGGCCTCCACCAGTCCTTCGAGCACCTCGGCCCCGGGCTTCCCGTCCCCGATCAGGGGTCCGACGGCCCGCGCCTGGGCTGAGGTGACCAGGCCCTCTTCGAGCCAGCGGCGCGCCGTGGCGGCGGCGGCCTCCTGGCGCGATCGCTCGAGGGGCTCCTCCGTTTGGGCGGCCGTTTCGACTTGCGGCTCCCGCGCAGCCTCGTCTCGCCGTTCGGCGATCACCTGGGCAGGGGCCTCGGGGGGCGGTGTCCCCGGTAGGTCCGCGTGCACGGGGTCGGGCTCCTCTCGCCCGCCCGCCGGCGACTCTATTCCGAGGTCGTCTCGGTGCCCCTCGCCTCCCTTCCCCGGCCCGACGGGCTGCGCCCGCTCACGTGGGTATTCCCGCCGCTCATCGCGGATCTTCTGCCGACTCATCAAACCGTTCTCCCTCGAACCCCGGAGCCACGCTGAGCGGCTCCGGCGGCTTTGCTATGTGTTGAACGAGTCGATCCATCTCCTGCTGGCTCTCGCGCACCGCGGTGTCGTCGGCGCGCACCTCCTCCAGCCGCCGCTTGGCGGCACGGATCGTCCCGAGCAGTGTCCTGTCGCTCTCGACGGCCATCAGTCGTGCCCTTGCCTGCTCGACAGCGGTGCGGTCGGTCTGCCGCGCCCGCAGGTCGGCTCTGAGCGCCGCCAGCCGGCGCTCGCGGGCAGGCCTGGCCTCCGCCAGCTGAGCGGACACCTTCCTCACCGTCTGCCCGAACTCCAGGGCGGCTTCCTCCTGGCCGGTCGGGCAGGCGACGATGGACTTCACCAGGTCCGTTATGACGAGCACGAATAGATCGTTGCGCCCGCTGGTCTCGGCGTCGTGGAAGGCCCGCGCTCCGGCGCTGTCGACTTCGAGCAGGCGGCTCAGCAACGGCTGGTGCGCCCCCCAAAGGACCGGGGCCGTCGCAACCTGGGCCTGCGCGCC
>JALYYF010000185.1 GCA_030946725.1 Candidatus Dormiibacterota bacterium | reverse complement strand
TTCCGCCACAACACGCCGCCGGCCGTCCGGGTATCCGTCGGCTCCCTGCTCCCCGAAGAGGCGCCGTTGGTGGCCCGAGCGCTCGCCCAGCCCGGAGAGCGGACCACGCGGACTCGGTCAGCCTAGCCGAGCAGTGAGTAAGTTCCTCCCCCCGCGCAGCGGGGGGAGGGTAGGTGGGGGGCGGCCTACCTTGCGGCGACCACGCTTGCTGGTCAGCAGCTTGCGCGGCCCCCCACCAACCTCCCCCGCAGGCGGTCCCGCAGGCGGGGGGAGGAATCTTTCTCCTTTTCCTCTCCCCTCCCCGCTACTCGACGGTGGGGCGGCTTCCGGCTGTGCCGGTTGCTGAGATCGGGGCCATGACCACCAGCACGCCCAGGTTCAGGGTGGCCCGGGCGCCGGCGGGGTCGACCCGCCGCGGCAGCGGCATGTCGAGTTGCCATGAACCGACGTGCCACCCGTGCTGCAGGTAGTTCTGGCTGGACTGCGGGTACTTCCCGTCGGCGGTCACCAGCAGCCGCTCCGGCTCCACGCTGACGGACACGTGCTCCCGGTGGACGCCGGGCAGCGGGACCGCAACGCTCAGCTGCCCGCTGGCCTCGTAGACGTTGGCCGGCGGGGCCGCCTGCTCCTGCTGCTCGCCCACGCCTCAGCGAGCCTCGCGAGCGTCGGCCTTGTTGGGGGCCGGCGTACCGGGGAGGTGGAGGAAGCTGATCACCTCGAGGACGCCAGGCACCGCGCCAGCGGCCTGGATCACCATGCTGATCTGCGCCTCGCTGTCGAGCTGGCCCCGCAGCGTCAGGCGGCCGTCGACCACGTCGGCGTTGATCCTGTCCTTTGGGAAGCCATGGCGGCCGAAGACCTCGCTCTCGACGCGGTCCAGGACGGTGAGGTCGTCGTTGTCGCGCTCATCGCGAGCGTGCTGGACCTGCGCGATTCTGCCCCCCACCCGGTCCTGCAGCTGCATCGCGGTTCGCTGCGCGTTCCGCCGGCTGCGGCGCAGGATGCTGTCGAACTGGCCCCGAGCCTGGGCCCGGCGGCCGGCGCCTTTCTCCGGATCGAAGAAGTAGGACGCGGCCGCTCCCAGCGCGCTCGCCACGACCAGGGTTCGTACCTTGGGCATCGTCTGTTCTCCTTCGTGCAGACAGGGGGGCTTCTGCTGTCTGGCGCCTGGTACAGGCTCCTGGGAGCCCCCCGCGGGCGTTCTTGCTTGACAGTCCAACAATACGGTCGCGCAGGTCGCTCCTGCCTGAGAGGGGCAGGCTCTCGGCGCTCAGTCCACCGCCGCCAGCGCCCGTGCGAACTGCGCCGCGTAGAGCCGCGCGTAGGCCCCGCCGGCCTCCATCAGCTGGGCGTGCGTGCCCTGCTCCACGATGCTGCCGGCCTCCATGACCAGGATCAGATCCGCGTCGCGGATCGTGGACAGCCGGTGCGCGATCACGAAGCTGGTCCGGCCCTGGCGCAGCGACCGCATCCCCCGCTGGATGAGGACCTCCGTACGCGTGTCGACCGAGCTGGTGGCCTCGTCCAGGATGAGGACGGCAGGCTCGGCCAGGAAGGCTCGCGCGATCGTGATCAGCTGCTTCTCGCCCGCGCTGACGTTCGAGCCCTCCTCGTCGATCACGGTGTCGTAGCCATCGGGCAACGTGCGCACGAAGCGATCGACGTGCGTGGCACGCGCCGCCTCGATCACCTGCTCCCGGGTGGCGGACTCCGCGCCGTAGGCGATGTTGTCCGCGATGGTGCCCTTGAAGAGCCAGGTGTCCTGCAGGACCATCCCGGTCGCGTTGCGCAACGTCTCCCGCTCCATGGTCGAGATGTCCACCCCGTCGAGGCAGATCCGGCCGCCGGTGACCTCGTAAAAGCGCATCAGCAGGTTCACCAGAGTGGTCTTGCCGGCGCCGGTGGGCCCCACTATGGCCACCGTCTGGCCGGGGTTGACGGCCAGCGAGAGATCCTCGATGAGCGGCGTATCGGCTGTGTAGCGGAAGCTCACGTTCTGGAACTCCACCCGGCCGCGGATGGCCGCCGGCACCGCCGGCCGGACGGGATCGGGCTCCTGCTCCTCGGCGTCCAGGAGCGCGAAGACCCGCTCCGCCGAGGCCACGCCCGACTGCAGAAGGTTCGCCATGCTGGCCACCTGCGTGATGGGCTGGGTGAATTGCCGGGAGTACTGGATGAAGGCCTGCACGTCCCCCAGCGAAAGGGCCCCCGCGGCGACGCGCAGCGCGCCCACCACGGCCACGAGGACGTAGTTGATGTTGCCGATGAACATCATCGAGGGCTGGATGATCCCGGAGATGAACTGGGCCCGGAAGCTGGCGTCGAAGAGCGTGTCGTTGAGGCCCTTGAACGTCTGTGCCGCCTCCTCCTGCCGGCCGAAGACCTTGACCAGCCCGTGGCCGCTGTACATCTCCTCGACGTGTGCGTTGAGCCGGCCGGTGGTGGTCCACTGCTTCACGAATTGAGGCTGGGCGCGCTTCCCGATGGCGGCCGCGACCAGCACAGCCAGTGGCACCGTGAGCAGCGCGATGAGGGCCAGCAGCGGCGAGATCACGATCATGATCGCCAACACGCCCACGATCGTCAGCAGCGAGGTTATGACCTGGCTCAGCGCCTGCTGCAGGCTCTGGGCGAGGTTGTCCATGTCATTGGTCACCCGGCTCAGCAGCTCGCCTCGGGGCTGGCGGTCGAAGTAGCTCAGGGGCAGGCAGGCCAGCTTTGCCTCGGCCTCCGCGCGCAGCCGGAAGAGGCTGCGCTGCACGACGGCGGTGCTCAGCCAGCCCTGGAGGTAGCCGAACAGCGCCGCCACCACGTAGATCGCGAGCACCAGCAGGAGCACCTGGCCCACCTGCATGAAGTCGATGCCCTGGCCGGGTGTGAAGGCGACCCCGCTGAGCAGGTCGGCGATGTTGCCTTGGCCGGAGCTGCGCAGCTGCGCCAGGATCGCCGCCTTGCTGGCCCCGGCGGGAAACTGGCGCCCGACCACCCCGGCGAAGATCAGGTCGGTGGCGTGGCCCAGGATCCGCGGTCCGAGCACCGAGAGCGCGACGCTGGCGACCCCGGCAAGCAGGGCGGCGGCGATCATCGCCCGCTCCGGGCGCAGGGTTCGCAGGAGCCTCATGCTGGACCCGCGAAAGTCCAGCGAGCGCTCGGTCGGCATGCCCCCGCCCATCCATCGGGCCATGCCTGTGCCCGGTCCGGGGGCGCGGGCCGGGATCGCCCGCTCGCCGACCCCCGGGGCGGGCTGGCGGGCAGGCGACGTGGGAGGACCCTGGGGCCGGCCGCCGTGGCGCTCGCTCACGCGGCCTCCTGCTCGGTCAGCTGCGAGAGGACGATCTCCCGATAGGTCTGGTTGGACTCCATCAGCTCGCGGTGCGTGCCCACGCCGACGACACGGCCGGCTTCCAGCACGACTATCCGGTCGGCGTTGCGGATCGTGCTCACCCGTTGCGCGACGATCACGACCGTGCCTTCGGTGGTCTCCCGCGCCAGGGCCTCCCGGAGGGCGGCGTCGGTGCTGTAGTCGAGCGCGGAGAAGGAGTCGTCGAAGAGGTAGATCTCGGGCCGGTGAACTAGCGCCCGGGCGATGGCGAGCCGCTGCCGCTGGCCGCCGGAGACGTTGGTTCCGCCCTGCGCGATCTTCGCCTCCAGTCCGTCCGGCATCGCCTCCACGAATTCGCGCGCCTGGGCTGTCTCCAGCGCGTGCCAGAGCTCCTCGTCCGTGGCGTCCCCCTTGCCGTAGCGCAGGTTGGAAGCCACGGTGCCGGCGAACAGGTAGGCCTTCTGGGGCACCAGGCCGATGACGCGGGCCAGGAGCGAGGGGTCGAAGCGGCGGACGTCGACGCCGTCCACCAGCACACTGCCCCCGGTGGCGTCGAACAGCCGGGGCACGAGGTTGAGCAGGGTGGTCTTGCCGCTGCCGGTGCTGCCGATGACGGCCGTCACCTCACCGGGGCGCGCCACCAGGTCGACGCCGTGCAGCACGGCCGCCTCGGCACCCGGGTAGCGAAACTCCACATTGCGCAGCTCCAGGTGGCCGTGCACGGCGGTGATCTCTACCGGCTCAGCCGGCGGAACGACGCTCGAGTCCGTCTCCAGCACTTCCTGGAGGCGGTCGGAGCTGACCTCGGCGCGGGGCACCATGACGAACATGAAGGTCGCCATCATCACCGCCATCAGGATCTGGACCAAGTAGCTGAGAAAGGCGGTCAGGGAGCCGATCTGCATGCTTCCGCTGTCGATCAGGTGGCCGCCGAACCAGAGGACGGCAACGCTGGAGACGTTCACAACCAGCAGCACCAGCGGGAACATCAACGCCATCAGCCGCCCCACGCCCAGCTGCACGTCGTAGAGGTCGGAGTTTGCCATGCTGAAGCGCTCGCGCTCACTGGCGTCGCGGACGAAAGCGCGGATGACCCGGACTCCGGTGATCTGCTCCCGCAACACCTGGTTGATGCGATCTATCCGCCCCTGCATCAGGCGGAAGAGGGGCCGCATGCGGCTGATGATCAGGAAGACGATCACTGCCAGCAGCGGGACGATGACGAGCAGGAGCGAGGAGAGCGGCACGTTCTGGCGGAGGGCCATGAAGATGCCGCCCACGCACATGATCGGCGCCGACACCATCAGGGTGAAGGTCATCATGGCCAGCAGCTGGACCTGCTGGACGTCGTTGGTGTTGCGGGTGATGAGGGAGGGCACGCCGAACTGCCCGACCTCGCGGGCCGAGAAGGACTGCACCCGGTCGAAGACGGCCGCGCGCACGTCGCGGCCGAACGCCATGGCGGTGCGGGCACCGAAGTAGACCGCCACGATCGTGCACACCACCTGCACGAGAGTGATGGCGACCATGAGGGCGCCAATGCGAAGGATGTAGGCGGCGTCGCCCTTGACCACGCCGTTGTCGATGAGGTCGGCGTTCAGCGTCGGCAGGTAGAGGGTGGCGATGGTCTGCACCAGCTGCAGGATCACGACCACCGCTATTGCAGCCCGGTAGGGGCGAAGGTAGGTGCGGAGGAGGCGGATCAGCACGATGCCCTACTCGCCGCCGGCGGCCTGGCGCGCCGCGACCATCGGCCTGCTCGGCACCGGCATACGTCTACTCCCTTCACCTCTTCCAGAATGCATAGTGTTCCCCGGCTCCTGACTGGCAAACCTCCTGTTTGCCGCGCCGTATGCCGCCCCCCTTTCGACGGAGCGCCCGGGGACGGTTCCAGACTCGGCTCAGGCCGTAATCCTGCCCGGCCGCAGGGGTCTCGGATGCATGGTGAGGGCACCGTCGTGTCGGATTTCGAACTCCGAGCGTGAACTGGTCCTGACATCGGTGGCAGAATGTCGGGAAAGAACAAGGAGGGAGATGGCCGCGCTCCAGCAGTTGGTGGCGCTGTTCCCCACGTCGGCGTGGGCAGCGCTGCAGCGGTTTGATGCCGACGCGTCCAAAAGCAACCTGTCGACCAATGTGGCGAGCCTCCTCCTGGTGGCCCCGCTCTTCTTCACTGCGCTTATCTCGCCTGGCGGCGGCAACCGGCCGGAGCAGGGGGCGGAGGCCGTCCCAGGGG
The DNA here is from genome assembly GCA_030946725.1 of Candidatus Dormiibacterota bacterium. Taxonomy (GTDB): domain Bacteria; phylum Chloroflexota; class Dormibacteria; order Dormibacterales; family Dormibacteraceae; genus Nephthysia. Next base: position 5,379 of record JALYYF010000185.1, on the reverse strand, counting down.
GCGGCCAGCCGGGCGACCCTGATCCCCCGGCCGGCGGCGATCGACCGGGAGACGCTGACCCCGCCTCCGTCTACGAGAGGGCGCTGCGGCTGGAGGAGTCCGGTCAGACGGAGCAGGCGGAGGCCCTCTACCGGCAGGCGGCGGAGGCCGGTCACCCGGCGGCCGCCAACAACCTGGGCCTGCTCATGGACGCCCGCGGCGACCGCGAGGACGCGGAGCGCTGGTACCGGCGCGGGGCCGGGGCCGGCAGCCTGGACGCCGCCTACAACCTTGCGTTGCTGCTCCACGAGCGGGGCGCCGGCGCGGATGCCGAGGCCTGGTTCCGGAAGGCCGGCGAGGCCGGAGACTCGGCCGCGGCCTACCGGCTCGGACTCCTGCTCGAGGAGCGTGAGGAGCGCGACGAAGCCGAGGTCTGGTACCGCAAGGCGGCCGAGGCCGGCGACGGCGCGGCGGCCAACGGGCTGGGCCTGCTGCTCGATCAGCGGGGACAGGCCCGGGACGCCGAGGCCTGGTATCGGAAGGCGGCCGAGGGCGGCGACCTGGACGGCGGCTACAACCTGGCCCTGGGGTTGAAGCGCCGGGGCGCTCTGGAAGAGGCCAACGCCTGGTTCCGCCGCGCCGCCGAAGCCGGCGACGGCGAGTCGGCCTATGAGCTGGCGATCCTGCTCGAGGCCCAGGGCAACCAATCGGAGGCGGAGACCTGGTACGGAAAGGCCGCCGAGGCCGGCCACGCCGACTCCGCCTACTACCTCGGCATGCTGAGCGAGGGCGAGGGCAAGACCGCCGAGGCGGAGGGCTGGTATCGCCGCGCCGCCGAGGCCGGTCACGAGGCCGCCGCCCGCCGCCTGGGCATCGAGGAAGCCACGGCCTGACGGCATCGTTCCCTCCTCCTTGCGGGGAGGGCCAGGGAGGGGGTACTTCGTCTTAACATCCTCGGTTGGCGCAGCTTTGGGCGTGCGGTATGATCACTTCAACGCGAACAACTGTTTGGATGTGAGAATGGCTGAACAAGTACCCGACCAGGAAACCGCGGCCAAGGATCCCGACGATTGGGTCACGGGCGGCGAAAGCATGACCGGTCCCCAGGCCTCCTATCTGAAGACGCTCTGCCAGGAGGCCGGCGTGGCGTTCGATCCCTCCCTCAGCAAGGCGGACGCGTCGAAGCTGATCGACGAGCTGCAGCAAAAGACCGGCCGGGGGCGAACCCACTAGACGGGCCGAGGCAGCTCTTGGCGGCCTTCAGGGCGAATCCAAAGAGTCTCCGTCCCCCTTGCGGGGAGGGCAGGGAGGCGGTACTTCCTCGACCTCCGCGGGAAGGCGGAAACGGCCGTCGCGGCCGCGCCGGATGGGGAGAGCCTGGGTCACGGCGTCCAGCTCCAATGGCCCGTAGATGTGCGGAAAGAGCTCTTCTCCGCCCTCCAGGTTCTCGGCCCTGACGGGAGACCGCAGGCGCTGGGGGTCGATGACGAGCAGAATCAGCTCGCCGGCGTCGGGGTACAGACGCTCCGCGACGTCCAGCAACTGGTCCCGGTAGCCGCAGTGCACGAAGCCCACCTCGCCCAGCGTCCGGCCACGCGTGGAGAGCCGGTACACACCTTCGGTGGTCGCCGCCGCCCACGCTGCCTGGCTGGTGAGGTGAAAGATCTGCGCCGAGGGCATCCGGGCAGGGTTACCAGACTGCTCCTGGGTCGCGCACGCCGGTGGGGCGCGGCGATCCCAGGAAGCAGCTGGTGGGGGTGCGGCTACTGCTGGACCCGGAAGTCCACCGTTCGGGTCAGCTTGCCGTTGAGCATGACCTCGACCTTGTACTTGCCCTTCGGCCAGTTGTCCTGGTTGGTCAGGGTGAAGTGGACCCGGTCCTCGCCGTTCTTCAGCGTGTAGGTCTGGCTGTCGAGCTTCTCGTTGCGGTGAGAGCCCGCGTCGACGGCGTACCAGGCGCCCGCGACGGTCGTCCCGTCGGCGGCGTTGCCGAGGTCGACGACCAGGTGGAACTGGCGGTCGCCCGGGTAGAAGCTGCTTGTCGGGTTCACCACGTCGCCGTACGTGAAGTCCTTGGCCAGCCTCACATTGGTTATCGAGGCCCCGGAGCTGTCCGGCGACGAGGCCGGCGAACTGTCCGTCTTGGGGCTCGGACTATTGGGGCTCGGATTCGAAGAAGCAGACGTCGACTTGCTCGAGGTCGAGGATTGTGGAGCGCCGATGGAAAATGAGCAGGCGCCGGCCATCAAGACCAGGGACAAGCCGGCTAGGGTAACCCGTGCGATACGCACTCGAACGTCCTCCATGTGACGAGAATCAACCTGAAGGACGCTTCTGGGCTGTCAGTTGTTCGGTCTCTTTTTTTGATAGTCAGAGGCGGCCGAGTCGGCGACCAAAATTCAGATTAGTTGTCCGAACCAACCCGGTTTGGCACCCGCCGGCGGTTAGAGACGACTACCATTCCGAGGGGTGCACGAAACTGTGCCCAGAGCCGACGCCGAGATGATGCACGATGCCTGACGTCACCCTTCCGAGGCTGGCGGAGGCGCTCGAGGAGGGGACGGTCTCCCGCTGGCTCAAGCGCCCCGGCGAGCGGGTCGCTCGCGGCGAGCCGCTGGTGGAGATCGAGACCGACAAGGTGAACTCCGAGCTGGAGTCGCCGTACGAGGGGCTGCTGACGGAGATAGTCGCCGCCGAGGGAACCACCGTCCCGGTCGGAGAGGTGATCGCGCGCATCGACGCCGGTGAGCCGGGCGAGAAGGGCGCGGTCTAGTGGTCTATGACCGCCTGGCGCAGCGCTCCGTACTCGGCGGCCAGCTCCGCCAGCTGGTAGTGGGCGTTGAGACCGCTCGGGTTGGGCAGCAGCCACACCTGCGCTCCCGCGACCCGTGCGGTCTGCGCTCCGATCTGGGCTCCCGCGGCACCGAAGGCCGAGCGGTAGGCGGCCACGCCGAGGACCGCCAGCCAGGCCGGACGGTAGGCGGCCACCCGCCGCTCCAGGCTTGCGGCGCCCTCGCTCAGCTCGGCCCGAGTGAGCTCGTCGGCTCGGGCCGTGGCACGGTCGACCAGGTTGGTGCATCCGAGCCCGTGCTCCAGCAGGCGAGCGTCCTCGAAGGGCGAGAGGAGACGCCGTGTGAAGCCGGCCGCGTGGAGCGTGCGCCAGAACCTGTTTCCGGGCCTGGCGAAGTGGTGGCCGACCGCCGCCGAGTAGAGGCTCGGATTGATGCCGCAGAAGAGCACGCGCAGACCGGGCGCGATGACGTCCGGCACCGAGCGGCCGCGCGCGGCCAGCAGCTGGCGACCAGTCGGACGCCAGGGGGCGTTGTCCGTCTCAGCGCCGCCGGCCATTCAGTGCCTTTCCATCGGCCGGCGGCAGCCGTATACGAGGTGAGCGACTCGATGAAGGAAAGCCCAACGCAGGTCCTCTACGAGGACGACCGAATAACGTGCACCGATTCCGCGGTGATCATCCGCGGCTACTACTTCCCGCTGGCGACCGCCAAGAGTGTTCCCTACCGCGACATCAGCGGCGTTGAGCAGATCGAGCTGGGCAGCGGCCGCTGGCGGATCTGGGGAGGGACGGACCCCCGGTACTGGTTCCACCTGGACCTGAAGCGGCCTCACAAGCGCTGGGCCCTGGTCCTCGAGCTCGGAAAGCGCATCCGGCCCGTTATCACCCCTGACGACCCGGCACGGGTGAAGGTCGTCATCGAGCAGCACCTGGGGGGCTGAACCGGCCGGGAGGCCACCTGCCTCGGGGATTGACCTCGGCAGCGCCCTACTGATAATGGGCGTCATCCAGGGAGGGGGGTGAGCCGGTCCTGGACCGCTCTGTGACGGCGGGACCGCGACCACGTGCCTCTTCCTCCAGCACGTAACGAGCGACGTGGTTCGCCTTGACCAGGAGGGGTGACATGAAGAGGCTGTTGATGATCGTCCCGCTCGCCCTGCTCGCGCTGTGGGCTCTGTCCGGCTCCACGCTGGCGGACGACGGCAGCAACACGACGCGAGCGCGGCTGAGCGGCTTTCAGGAGGTGCCTCCCAAGCTGAGCGACGGGCACGGTACCCTCACGCTCCAGCTCCACAGCACGTCGGTCGACTACACGCTGACCTATTCCGGGTTCGACTCGCCGGTACTGTTCGCCCACATACACTTCGCTCAGAGGGCAGTCAACGGGGCGGTCGTCGCGTTCCTCTGTGGCGGCGGGGGAAAGCCGGCCTGCCCGCCCTGGGGGACCGTGAAAGGCACCATCACCGCCGCTGACGTGGTTGCCGTCACCGACCAGAACGTGACGAAGGGAGACTTTCCAGGACTCCTGCGGATCATCCGCTCGGGCGACGCATACGGGAACGTGCACACCACCCACTTCCCCACCGGTGAGATCCGCGGTCAGATACCGGCCACCTCGGCGAACGACGACTGACGGTTGAGCCCGGCCGCCCGGCGGGACCCTGGTAGGGTCTCGTTCGGGCGGCGATGGCGACAACGACAACCGAAGCAACCACGGCGCCAGCACCACCGGCGGGCATCTCGGCACGGGCTCGCTGGGCGGTGCTGGGGGCCATCCTCCTCACCCTCTTCCTCGGCGCGCTCGACCAGACGGTGGTCGGCACAGCGCTGCCTCGGATCGTCACCGACCTGAACGGCAACGGGCTGTACTCCTGGGTGGTGACCGCGTACCTGCTCTCCTCCACGGTCACGGTCCCGGTCTACGGCAAGTTCTCGGACGTCTTCGGGCGCAAGCCGATGCTGCTGATCGGCGTCGGACTCTTCCTGGTGGGATCCTGGCTCTCCGGGCTGTCGCAGAACATGACCGAGCTGATCGCCTTCCGGGCCCTTCAGGGACTGGGTGCAGGGGCCATCTTCCCGATCGCGCTGGCGGTCATCGGCGACCTCTTCTCGGCACGTGAGCGAGGCCGCTACCAGGGCCTCTTCGGAGCCGTCTTCGGTCTCAGCTTCATAGTCGGGCCCTTCGTCGGCGGCTGGCTGACGGACAACGCCAGCTGGCGCTGGGTGTTCTACGTGAACCTCCCCGTCGGCGTCGCGGCGCTGGCGGTGATCGCCATAGTGCTGCCCTACTCCAGGGGCCGCCGGGCGTCGGTGCTCGACCTCGACTTCCTGGGGATCGCCCTCTTCAGCCTGGGCGTCGTACCGCTTTTGCTCGGGCTCACCAACAAAGGGCAGGTCGACTCCCACGGCAACCTCTACGACTGGACCGCTCCCCAGGTTGGCGGCCTCATGCTGGCCGGCCTCGTCGTGCTGGCCGTCTTCCTGGTGGTAGAGGCCCGTGCCAAGGAGCCCATCGTCCCCCTCGACCTCTTCCGTGGCCGCGACTACGCCGCCAGCCAGGTGGCCGTGTTCCTCTTCGCGGCCGGGATGTTCACCGCGGTCATCTTCCT
>JALYYF010000170.1 GCA_030946725.1 Candidatus Dormiibacterota bacterium | reverse complement strand
GAATTCGGCGGGCGGGTGGTGACCTTTGCGGCCCAGGAGACGTGCTTCATCGGAGAGTCTTTGGGCCTCTTCGAATTTGCCCCGGAGCGCGGCCAGCATCGACTGTGCCACCCGCGTCCGCCACTCGAGAAGCGGCTCGCGCAACTGGTCCGCGAGGCGCGCTTGCAGCCTGAGCTCGACCTCCGCCTCGTCGATACGGCACAGCTGCACAAGGGCGTCGACCCGCCACGCATGGCCCCACTGGGCCATAGAGGGCCGGCCGGTCTCTCGTGCCAGATCCCGCACTCGGCCCGCGAGCTGCAGTCGCTCTTCCACCCCCGCTGGGCCGGACAGCGCCATCTGCCGCGCATGTAACGCGGCGAAGACGACGTCAGGGTCCACCGCTTCCTGGGCCAGCTCAAGAGCCTGCTGGCTGGACTCGATCGCCCGACGTTCATGTTCCATGTCGCCCATCTGCATGAGCACCACGGTCTGCTGGGCGAGCAGCTGAATTTTTAATGATGGGTTGTCGGGCGGCCGCGCCAACGCCGTCTCGCACAATCGTCTGATCTCCTCACTGAGACCCGGGCCGCCGACGCCCCGGACGACGAGGGCGGCACGAGCCAGTAGGTTTCGCTCATCCAGGTGCTCGGCCAGCCGAGCGACCTCATGCGCCGCCGTCATGGCCCCGCCGATGTCGCCGGAGAGGTACCTGGCCCGCCCCAGGCTCAGGAGCAGCTCGGCGCGCCCGGCTCGATCGAGAGGGGCGACCATGTCAAGCGACAGCTCGAACAGCCGGACCGCTTCCTCGTATGCCAGCTCGGCTTGGGCACGCGTAGCGGAAGCCGCGGCGTACTGGAGAGCCTTGGCGCGCAGCGACGGATCGACTGCCGCGGCCGCCACAAAGTGGTAGGCCAGCTGCGCGGCAGCAATGTCAGGCTCGCCGAGGCTGCGTTCCTCGATGACCCGGCCGACGACTCCATGGAGTTCCGAACGCCGCGCCCGGGTCATGCCGCCGTAAACGGTGTCACGGACAAGGCCGTGATTGAACGCATAGCTGCCGTCGCGACGCGTGACGATTGCTTTCGCGTCGGCCTCGTCGAGGAGGTCTAGCAGGCGAGGGCGCGGGGTATGGGTGACAGCCTCCAGAAGATCGAGGTCGATGTCCAGGCCCGTCAAAGCTGCCACCTCCAGCGCGCTACGGCAGTCATCGGAGAGGGTCTCTATGCGTCGGCTGAGCACCGCGGCCACGCCTCCAGGGACGGCGTCGGCGAAGGGAGCCGAATCCCTTTGCGACTGCTCCTCGCCATAATGCCCCAGGTTGCGGGCCAGCTCCCTGAGGAAGAACGGGTTGCCGCCGGTCCTGCTCTGAAGCCGCCGCACCAGGTCCCGGACCGGCTGGAAACCGGTGAGCCCACGGACCAAGCCGACGACGTCGGACTCTTCGAGCCCGCCGACGCTCATCTGCGTCGTTTCGCCGCGGCGGACGAAGTCGGCGAGGTGCGTCCGGAGCGGGTGGCTGACCGCCAGCTCTCGGTCACGGTAGGTACCGAGCACCATGACGGCAGACTGCGGAAGGACGCCCGCCAAGAGCTGAAGCACGAGCAGCGAGGGCGTGTCGGCCCAGTGCAAGTCGTCCAGCACCAGTACAATCGGTGCCTTGCTGCCGGCGTCGACGACCAACTGCGTGACTGAGTCGTAGATTCGGAAACGAGCCTGCTCGTCATCCAGGGAGATGGGGTCGACATCATTGAAATGGCCGCGGAGCTCAGGTACGACCTGCAGGATCTGGGCCAACCTAGGACCGGCTAGGCGGCCAAACTCTGTCTCGCCGAGATCACGCAGAAGCGATCGCAGGATCTGGACCCACGCCCAGTACGGCGGTGCGCCCTCCGTTTGAGTGCACCGGCCCCAGAACACACGCGCTTGACGCAGTCGCGCCTCAATGGCCAGCTGTTCCGCCAGACGCGTCTTGCCAATGCCTGGTTCGCCGCTCAGCAGGAACATTGCCCCGCTGCCCTCGAAGAGTCGATCCAGGCCATCACGGAGCTGCGTCAGCTCAGCCTGGCGCCCCACAAAGACGTTCGTTGCCGTGTCCCGCGGTGCCCGCTCACCCATCCACGTCTCTTCCTAAAGCATGAAATAGTCTGGGTGCGGTTGGCCACGCGTGCCCGCTGGGTCAGCCGGACTGCGCGTGAGCAGGCCCGACATCATCACGCTGGCCGAGGACGCGGTTGGGATGATCTCCCTCAGCGTGAAGTACCCGCCCCTACCACCGCC
>JALYYF010000161.1 GCA_030946725.1 Candidatus Dormiibacterota bacterium | reverse complement strand
TTCCGATGGCGTGGGCGATCCTATTCGGCGGCGGGAGAGGCTGGCAAGGGTGGTTGTTAAGCGCGGCGGTCGAGCCATGCTGCCAGGTCTGAGAAGACCTGGTCGGCGTCCAGGTCGTTGAAGGGCTCGTGGTAGCGACCCTGGTACAGCTTCATGCTGTGGTCCACGGTGGCCCGCGCGCTGAACTCCGCGGCTCCCTGAGGATCGATGATGCGGTCGTCCGACGCCACTATCAAGAGGAACGGGACCGTGATCTCCGCAGCTCTGTCGAGCGCTTCCTGACTCGCCGACAGCCACTCCGTGCCGAGTCGAGCGGACAGCCGATCGTGCACCAAGCGGTCCTGCCGGTATTCCTCGACCACGACGGGGTCACGGGAGATCAGCGCCGGGTCCACCTCGTTGGAGAAGGTCAGGCCGGGGGTCAACCGGCTCGCCAGCCGGGCCAGCCGAAGCTTCCAAGCCGGCACTTTGGTGGCGGCACGAAAGGCCGGATTGGAGAGCACGAAACGCTCCGGCTTGATGGCGCCCCGGAGCACGGCGGTGGCCACGACCACGCCGCCGAAGGAGTGGCCCAGCGGCACCACCTCGACACCGTCGGCCTCGTCCAGAACGCTCTCGTAAAAGGTGGCGTAGTCCTCCACCCACTGCTGCCAGCGCTCCAGGTGACCGCGGCGGCCCTGGCTCTGGCCCATCCCGCGCAAGTCGACCGAACAGCAGCCGATGTCGTGGCCGGCCATGGCACGAGCCAGCCGGTCATAGCGGCCAGAGTGCTCCCCGAGGCCGTGCGCTATTACCAACCAGACCCGAGGCTTGTCGACCATCCAGACCCTGGCGTGCAGCCGGAGTCCGTCGCGCGAGGTGAGTGAAGCCTGTTGAACCCTGGCCTCAGCGGCCAAGGTGCCTCATGGCGCGCAGTATCTTCAGCGCCTCTCGCTCGGCCTCCAGCAGCGTCGGAGCGTAGGCTCGCAGCCCGCATAGCGCATAGCCCCACTGTGCCGGCCGCGCGGGGGCCTGGGCGTTCAGCCGGTGCGCCGGCGGGTAGAACATGATTGCCTGGCCCTCGACTTTCTTGATCACTGCGCGCCGCGCCAGCATCTCCTCCAGCGAGTTTCCAGACGGCAGGCGTCCGCGCCGGAACTCCAGGTGGCGAAGCTTCGCGAGCGGATTGTCGTCGTCGCGCAGGACGACACGCACCCCGTACTCCGCGCTCAGGTCGCGAAGGAACAGGGTGAGCACGAGCACGTCGGTTTCGTCCCCACCGGTCTTCAGGAAACCCGCCCCAGAAACGTCCGCGCCCTCGGACTCTCGCGTATGGCGCAGGTACTCCATCTCGAACAACCCGGGTGACAGATCCGTGGCTATCCAGGGCAGGTCGCCACGCCAGGCGCGCTTCGACGCCAGACGCTCGAACTGGCTCCGCACCCGCTCCAGCCGCTCCGGCGAAAGTCCATGGATGCGGTGATGTACGACCCGTGCCACTGCTAAAGCCTACCCGCTGTCGAGGCGAAGCAATCTGACCCCGCGGGCCGGAATCTGAACCCCGCTTCCGTCCCGGAATTCAGGCAGAGGAGCTCGCGCCCAGAGGTCCCGCGCAGCCACAGCACCGGGAGCCCTGACCTCGACGTCGAGATCCCGGTCGGTCCAGTTGAACAGTGCCAGCAGGTCACCCCGCCGCCAATGAACCGGGGGCAGATCCTGGGCATTGGGCTCCCAGTCTGGAATCGCGGTTCCGCCCCCGGCGAGGGCCAGGACCTCGGGATTGGTCAGCAGTTCCAGCCGCTCGGAAGACAGACGGGGTAGGTCGTCACTGGCCAGGAAGGGCCCACCGGCGAGGACGGCCAGGGTGACCAGCTGCCGAGCCTGCTCGAGAAGCAGGTTGCCACCGACCAGCGCGACGTCGGCGTCCAGCTGGAACCAGCCCGTGAGAAAGTGTCGGGCGGCCAGGTTGCGGCCGACGTCGAGGACCTCTTCCGAGAAGACGGTGGGGTTGGGCTTCCAGGCCTCGAAGTCCATCAGCGGGGTGGCCGTGTCAGGCCCGATGCGGCAGCCATGGGCCAGACCCACGATCGGCACGAGAGGCGCCCCCGACGCGAGCAGGTAAGCGTCCCGCGTGCCCTCCTTGATCGCTTCCAGCCCGGCTGCCAGGGCTTGGCTCCCGGCATAGGCGCCCGCGTACAGGAAATCGGCCTTGAAGAAGCGCACGCCGTCCTCGTACATGCCTGCAAAGAGGTCTCGCAAGTAGTCCTGTACCCCCGGTCGCGACGCATCCAGGGCGAACATCGGACCGAAGACGCGATGACGCTCCTCGATCAGGCGCTCGCCGGTCTCGCTGTCGGCCACGAACCAGTCCGGGGGCGCGTGCTCGGCAAGGTCGGCACTGGCGCTGACGAGAAAGGGGGCGGTCCAGACGCCGAGGCATTGCCCCCTGCTTTCGACCTCGCCGGCCAGCGAGCGGAGGCCGCCCGGGAACTTGGCGTTCGGAGTCCACTCCCCGTACGCCTGCTGCCAGCCGTCGTCCAGCTGGATCAGCCGGTAGCCCAGCCGCGAAAAGGCGTCTTCTGCAAGCAGCCGCGAGTGCTCGGCGACGTCGTCGCGCGTGACGAATGGCCCGAAATGGTACCAGCTCACCCAGCCGCGCAGCGGCGCCGCCCGGAGGCCACCCCTGGCCATGGCGGCAAGGCCGAGACGGACGTCACGAGCCGCCGCCAGGGTTGCCGCCGGGCTGATCCACGGGCCAGGATCTCCGCCTCTCAGCAGCGCCTTCGGGCGGCCGGCGGTGCCGTCCGACCAGGCCAAGCCAAACTCCGAGCCGGCGGCCTCGAATCGCGTGATCGCATCGGCCGGAGGCATGGCCGCCGCGGCGAGTCCCGATCCCCGGTCGTCGGCGACGCCAGCAGTCCACCAGGACTGAACGGCTGGGCCGCCACCAGCCTGAGCCGCGGTGTCCAGGGGCGAAAGGCCCGAGCGGTCCCAGGACTGATAGCCGTTGTAGAGCAGCCAGCGGGGCGAGGCGCCGGAGACGAAAATGCCTCCGCTCAGGCCGACCTCTACGACTTCGTCACCCGCAGTATTGCCACCCGCCACCAGCTCCAACTTCAGCACGCAGTCGTCGCCGGACGTTCGTGTCAGCAGCTCGATACCGAACGGGCCGCAGTCGGCTCGGTGGCGATCCGCGCCAAACGTCGATCTCGCCCACGCCGCCGATCGCAGCTCGCTGCCGTCGTTCAGCTTCACGCGAGCTTGGAGACCACGCCAGGCCGTCCGGTCATGCCACACCAGGCTGAGACCGTCCTCCCCCAGCTCCACTCGCGCCCCCGGCGCGTTCATGAGGCTGGAATTGTAAGGGGCGACAGCTCCCGCGCCCGCTGCATGCTGGCGGCCTGCCAGGGCGGCGCCGTCACGTGGACCGGCAAGCGCTCCGCCCCGGCCGCCAGCAGGAAGTCACCGCGGCTGGCCGACTCGAGACCGCTCCGCTGCGCCTCACTCAGGTGGAAGGCCTTCTGCAGCCGTGCCGCGTCACCCGGACGCTGAGCGCCGAAGAACTGGAGCGCCGGGTTCATGGCGACAACCGCGCCGGCCTCGCTGCTCAGCAGGTCTCCGGGGTTCTGGGTGGCAAAGACCAGTGAGCCGTGATACTTCCGGATCCGCCGGGCCAGCGAGACGACGAAGCGGCGGATGGTGGCGTCCTCGAAGAGGAGTCCGAGCTCGTCGATGATGAGCAGCCGCCTTCGATCCCTGTTCTTGATGCGCGCCCACAGCGCCTCTGCCAGCAGGTAGTGGACGGGAGCGACCATCTCGGCCCTGAGCTCGCGCATGCCGAAGGCGATGAAAGGCGCGTCGAGCCGGATGTTGGTGGGGCGGCTGAAGATCTGACCGAGGCTGCCGCGCACCCAGCGCGACAGGATCCTGGCCAGACGGGATTCAGGCGGCAGATGAGCGGCCACGTCCCCGAGGACGGGCTCCCGAACGGATTCGAACGTCCTGCGAACCGCGTCTTCCAGCCTGGCTCGTTCCGACTCCTCCAGACCACCGCAGATCGACCCGCAGAGCTCGACGGCGTCCGCGACCACGGGCCCGAGCACGGCCTCCTCGAGGGCCTGGCCGGCCAAGTCCAGGACATTGATGGCGTGTCCGCAGCCGAGCGCGATGTTGACCTCGAGGCCTCCGAGCTGGGCCGCCAGTGCGCCGTATTCGTGCTCGGGATCGATGACGAAGACCTGGGCGCCCTGCGTGAGTGCACCCATCGCGAGCGTGGACAGGAGGTATGTCTTGCCCGCTCCCGAGTGTCCGAACACGCCGATGTTGGCGTTGGTGTAGCGCCTGTCGTCGAACGGGTCGACCATCACCGGTTGACCGGTGGCGCGGCTGCGGCCGACGACCAGGCCGGTCTCGTCCTGGAGGTCGCCGTCGAACCAGGGGAAAAGCGTGGATAGCGCCGAGGTGTCCATCACGCGCCAGCGCTCCAGGCGGTCCCTGCCGAACGGCAGCGTGCACACCCGCCCATCAAGCTGACGGAAGGTGCACGGGAGCAGCCTGCAGAGCGCGGTCCTGGCCGCCGCCTCCACCAGTCCGGCCGCGGCCTCGAGCTCAGCGCGCGTCGGCGCCGTCGCGGTCAGGTAGAGGGCGACGTGGAAGGCGCTCTCTTGACCCGCGGTCAGGCGCTGCTGGAGGGCGAGGGCCGACGGCACGGCACCCGCCACTTCGGGGTCGCCGGCGCCTCTGGAATGCTGGAGCGAGGCGCGCATGTTGATCAGCTGACGCTGGAGGTAGTCGACGACCCATGCGGTGGGCAGCCGCTGAGCGTGCCAGCTGAGGTCAAGCTCCAGGTTGGGCGGAGCCAGTCGGCGCAGCCAGCCTGGCTCCAGTTCGGTGCCGGGGAAGCGGTCGACGAACCAGCTCCTGTGCCATCCCTGCCCGTCGTGCAGAGCCCCGGGCAGCTCTACTCCGAAGGCTAGGTCGGCCGGGGGACTCCAATCAAACGTCCTGACCTCTGGCACCGCCATCGCCGTGAGCGCGCGCGCCAGGCTCTCCGCCGCCTGACTGACGTAGAAGACGTCTCGCCGCTGCGCTCCGCTGCTGTTCCTCAGCGCGTGGGCAAATGCCAGGTCAGCCGCACGGCCACCAGGGGTCCCATACGCCACCCTCCCGTCCGGCGGTGGACCGGGTTGGCCATTCCCTCGCGAGAAGCGAACGATCACCTGGAGGGGGCTGTCGAGCCCGTCCAGCAGAGAGCGGAAGCGGGAGATCCAGCGCCGCCGGTCCTCGTCGGCCGCGTCCAGGTAGCCTATGGCGCCCGTGCCCACCACCCTCTTCAGCTCGGGCCCCTGCTCGAGCAGCTGCCGCGGCGGCCGGCGTCGCAGGCTAATCACCGCGTGACTCGCTCGTCGGTGACGGCAACAGGTCGTCGATCCCCCGGAGAGAGATCGGCACCATCTCCGACCAGCGCCGACGGCGGCGCCGGAATCGGTAGCTACGGCCAACGAAGAGGAGGGCGTCGGCCAGGAAGCGGTCGGCCGGCCGGCCGGCGAAGCGCCCCCAGCCAAGGACGGCACCGGCAGCACAGAGGACGAGACACCCCGGAAGCCGCACGTACGGCGGCAGCGCGGTCAGGTTCCAAACCATGACGGCCGCCAGGGCCCCGATCACAAGGTAGCCGAAGCGAACCGGCGTGAGGCCGTAGATCAGCTTGTCCTCCAGGTCGACGTCCTGAGGCATTCGAGCTCGCATGCGACGAGCCTATGGCCGGCCGGAGGCCTTGGGAACCCTGCCTGTTAAGGCAGTAGAATCGACCTCCG
>JALYYF010000109.1 GCA_030946725.1 Candidatus Dormiibacterota bacterium | reverse complement strand
AGGCGCGGCGCCGGCTCAGCGCCCTGCCCGGAATGGGCGCCTGGACGGCGGCCGAGATTGCGCTGGTCGCGCTCGGCGATGCGGACGCGGTGCCGGTCGGCGACTACCACCTGCCGCACCTCGTCAGTTGGTCGCTGGCGGGCGAGCCGCGATCGTCGGACGCCCGCATGCTGGAGCTGCTGGAGCCCTATCGAGGCCACCGCGGCCGGGTCATCCGGCTGCTGGTGATGGCCGGCCTGGGAGCGCCACGCTACGGGCCCCGGCGAGCCCTGCGGAACTGGGCTGCGAGCTAAAAGGTAATCTCCCTCCCCGCAAGGGGGAGGAGACTGACTACACGCGGGGGAGGAAGGCGGGGCGGCGGTGTTCGAAGGCGGTTATCTCGTCGTCGTGGAGGAGGGTGCGACCGATGTCGTCCCAGCCATTGAGCAGGGATTCGCGGGAGAAGGGGTCGATTTCGAAGGGCTCGCTGAAGCCGGCCGTGGTGACGGTCTGCCTCTCCAGGTCGACCGCGACCGTCGTGCTGGGGTCCTCCTGGGCGAGCTCCATCAGCCGGCGGACGGAGGTCTCCGGCAGCTCGACCGTCAGCAGCCCGATCTTCTGGCAGTTGTTCTGGAAGATGTCGGCGAAGCTGGACGCGATCACGACCTGGAAGCCGGCGTCCTGCAGCGACCAGGGCGCGTGCTCCCGGGAGGAGCCGCAGCCGAAGTTGGCTCCGGCCAGGAGCACGCTCGCCCCCCGATACTCGGGCCGGTCGAGAACGAAGTCGGGCTCGTTTCGCCGCCAGTCATAGAAGAGGAAGGGCCCGAAGCCCGACCGCTCGACCCGCTTCAGGAACTGCTTGGGGATGATCTGGTCGGTGTCGACGTTGGCGCGGTCCAGCGGCACCATGCGGCCCTCGTGCCGTCGGAACGGCTCCATCAGTCGGAGGTCAGGGAGCGCACGTCCACCAGATGCCCGGCCAGGGCCGCGGCCGCCGCCATCGGCGGCGAGAGCAGGTGGGTCCGGCCACCCGCGCCCTGGCGACCTTCGAAGTTGCGATTCGAGGTTGAGGCGCAGCGTTCGCCCGGCTGCAGGATGTCCGGGTTCATGCCCAGGCACATCGAGCAGCCGGCGTCTCGCCAGTCGAACCCGGCGTTGCGGAACACGCCGTCGAGGCCCTCGGCCTCGGCGGCCAGCTTCACCTGGGTCGAGCCCGGCACCACCAGGGCCTGCACCTTGGGGTGGACGTGCCGTCCCTTGATCACGGCCGCCGCCGCCCTCAGGTCTTCGAGCCGGGCGTTGGTGCAGGAGCCGATGAAGACCCGGTCGATGGCCACGTCCTGCATCGCGGTGCCCGGCCGCAGCGCCATGTAGTCGAGGGCGCGCTGCTCGTTCTCGTTGGCTGGCTCGGGGACGCGACCGCTGACCGGGACGGCCTGGCCTGGGTTGGTGCCCCAGGTCACGCAGGGCTCCAGCGAGGCGGCGTCGATCTTGATCTCGTCGTGGAAGCTCGCGTCCTCGTCGCTGGCCAGAGAGCGCCAGTGGTCCAGGGCCTGCTCCCACTCCGCCCCCTTGGGCGCGTGAGGCCGGCCCTCGAGGTAGTCGAAGGTGGTGTCGTCAGGAGCGACCATGCCGACCCGCGCCCCCCACTCGATCGACATGTTGCACACCGTCATGCGGCTCTCCATCGAGAGGCGCCGGATCGTGGAGCCGCGGTATTCCACGGCGGAGCCGTGGCCCCCGGAGACGCCGACCCGGCCGATCAGCCCGAGCACCAGGTCCTTGGCCACAACTCCCAGCGGCAGCTCGCCCTCCACCGTCACGGCGAGGTCGTGGGGGCGCCGCTGAGGCAGGCACTGGGTGGCCAGGACGTGCTCGACCTCCGAGCTGCCGACGCCGACGGCCAGCGCGCCGAACGCTCCGTGCGTGGAGGTGTGCGAGTCACCGCACACGATCAGCAGCCCGGGCTGCGTCAAACCCAGCTCCGGCCCGATCACGTGCACGATGCCCTGGTGCCGGCTTCCCATGCCGAAGAGCCTCACGCCGGCCCAGCGGCAGTTTTCCTCCAGGGCGTCCATCTGCCGCTTCGACACCTCGTCCGCGGCACCGCGGCCGCCCCGGGTCGGGGTGTTGTGGTCCATGGTCGCCACGGTCAGATCCGGGCGGCGCACGCGGCGGCCCTGCAGGCGCAGCGACTCGAAGGCCTGGGGGCTGGTCACCTCGTGGACCAGGTGCAGGTCGACGAAGAGGAGGTCGGGCTCGCCCTCGGTGGAGCGGACCACGTGCCGGTCCCAGATCTTCTGCGCCATCGTGCTGGCCATGCAATGCCACACGATAGCGAGCCGAGGGGCGGCCTCGCTGGAGCTTCTCGACAAATCGGGGAGGCCTGCCTTTGTAGCCCACGCACTATAAAGGGCCGGCGGCGCAGCGTAGGGTTGCAAAGGGCATGAACCGCGACGGGCTGATCAGCCGCGTACTCCTCCTTCTTGGCCTTTTGAAGGCGGGGGCACGCGCGTCTTAACGTAGAGACAGGAAGAGCGCAGAGAGCCCCCGCCAAGAGGCGGGGGCTCTCTCTTTTTTGGGAGGAACCATGACCGGAGCAGATGTCGTCCTGGAAGCGCTGGAGCGCGAGGGTGTCGAAGTGATCTTCGGCTACCCCGGCGGTGCCAACCTCCCCATCTATCAGCAGTTGCCGAAGCACCCCAAGCTGCGGCACGTACTTGTGCGTCACGAGCAGGGCGCCGCGCATATGGCGGACGGCTACGCCCGCGCCTGCGGGCGCCCGGGCGTCGTCTTCGCCACCAGTGGGCCGGGCGCCCTCAACACCATCACGGGCCTGGCGACGGCCTTCATGGACTCCGTCCCGATGGTCGCCATCACCGGCCAGGTGGCCAGCACCGTGGTCGGTCGCGACGCCTTCCAGGAATCCGACGTCGTCGGCTGCAGCATGCCCGTGACCAAGCACAACTACCTGGTGACCGACGTCCGTGACCTCCCCGGGATCATCAAGGAGGCCTTTCACATCGCGACCACGGGCCGGCCGGGACCGGTCCTGATCGACGTCTGCAAGGACGTTCAGCAGGCGGAGTGGCCCGATCCCGAGTGGCCGGAGACGGTGGAGCTGCCCGGCTACCGGCCGGCCTTCGCCCCCGACCTGAGCCAGGTGGAGCAGGCGGCGCAGGCGCTGGCCAAAGCCCAGCGCCCGGTGATCCTGGCGGGGCACGGCGTGATCCTGAGCGGCGGCGAGGAAGAGCTGATCGCGATGGCCGAGAAGAGCGTCACGCCGACCGGCACCACGCTGCTCGGGGTCGGGGCCTTCCCGGTCCGGCATCCGCTGTCGCTGCACATGACCGGCTTCATGGGCACCGGCTGGAACATAAAGGCGGTCCAGAACGCTGACCTCCTGATGTGCGTCGGCATGCGCGTGGACGACCGGGTGACCGCCAAGCTTGCGGACTGGGCGCCGCGCGCCGAGACCTTCATCCACGTCGACATCGACCGCTCGGAGATGGGCAAGAACCGCCGGCCGCACCTGGAGGTGGTGGCCGATGCCAAGACGGCGCTGCGCGAGATGCTCGTCCACGTCCGGCCGCCCGACCCCGACACCCGCCGGCCCTGGCTGACGCAGATCGACGCCTGGCGCGAGGAGCACCCGCTCCGCTACGTCCGCTCCAACGGGCACCTGCAGCCCCAGGACGTGATGATCGAGATGTACAAGCGCTGCGCCGACGACGCCATCGTGGTCGCCGACGTGGGCCAGAACCAGATCTGGGCGGCGCTCTGGTGGAACTACGCGCGGCCGGGCCTGTTCATCAACTCGGGGGGCGCCGGCACCATGGGCTTCGCCTTCCCGGCGGCCATCGGGGCCAAGGTCGCCAGGCCCGAGAAGGACGTCTGGTGCGTCGCGGGAGAGGGCGGCTTCGTGATGACGGCCCAGGAGCTTTCGGTCGCCGTGAAGCACAAACTGGACATCAAGATCGTCCTCCTCAACAACTTCTCGCTGGGCATGGTGCGGCAGTTCCAGGACGACTTCTACGGCGGGGTGCGCTCCGAGGTGGATCTGAGCGACATGCCCGACTTCGTCAAGCTGGCCGATGCCTACGGGCTGAGCGGCCGGGTGGTCACCTCGGCGGACGAGATCGGCGCGGCCTTCGACTTCGCGCAGCAGACGCCGGGACCCGTGTTGATCGACTTCCGCATCGATCCCCAGGCCAACGTCTATCCCATCGTGCCGCTGGGCAAGGGCCTGAACGACTTCACGGAGCTGCCCGATGACTACGCCTGAGGCCGTCGGCTTGACCAGCGTGCGCGTCCTGACGGCGGTGGTCGAGGACCATCCCGGAGTCCTCTCGCGCGTCAGCGGAATGATCCGCCGGCGGGGTTTCAACATCCAGGGCTTGTCCGTCGGTCCGACCGGGGTTCCGGGGCGGTCCCGGATGACGCTGACGGTGGACGCCCGCCATGCCGAGGTCGACCAGGTCGAAAAGCAGCTCGACCGGCTGATCGAGGTGCTGGAGATCGAGGACCTCACCGAGGTCCCCCGCATCAGCCGTGAGCTGGCTCTGGTGAAGCTGGCGGTGAGCGGCGCCAGCCGCGAGGCCGCGCTGGCGGCGGTCCGGGAGCTGGGCGGCCGGGTGGTCGACGATCATCCGGAGCAGTTGATCGTGGAGCTGTCGGGCGAGTACCAGCGGGTCGAGAGCGCGCTCGAGGCCTTGCAGCCCTTCCGCGTGGTGGACATGGCGCGGTCGGGACCGGTGGCGATCTCGAAAAAGGTCGCGATTGGGGAGCCGCAGAGTTCATGGCGCTCCCCGGCAGGAGGTTTTGCACGGTGAGCATCGAAGGAGAGGTACCTCAGCGCTGGGCCGGGGACCGTGTCCACATCTTCGACACGACGCTCCGGGACGGCGAGCAGTCGCCCGGCTTCGGACTGGACGGCGAGGCGAAGCTTCTCTTCGCAAAGCAGCTGGAACAGCTCGGAGTCGACGTCATCGAGGCTGGCTTCCCGATCTCCTCGCCCGGCGACTTCGAGGCTTGCCGCCAGATCTCACAGGAGGTCCGGGGGCCCATGGTCACGGCCCTGGCGCGGGCGGTGAGGACCGACATCGAGGCGGTCTGGGGCGCAATTCGCGACGCGGAACGCCCGCAGATCCACATCGTCCTGTCTGTCTCCGACATCCACATCCAGCGCAAGCTCGGCCTCAGCCGCGACGAGGTGGTCAGGCGCGGCGTCGAGGCGGTGAGCTTCGCGCGCGGGCTCTGTTCCGAGGTCGAGTATTCGCCGGAGGACGCGGGGCGGGCCGATCGCGACTACCTGGTCGAGACCGTCGAGGCCATGCTCGACGCCGGCGCCACCGCCATCAACATTCCCGACACCACCGGCTACTGCCTGCCCCAGGAGTTCGGGGAGCTGATCCAGTACGTGATCTCGGGGGTCCGCCATCCGGAGCGGGCGATCTTCTCCGTGCACTGCCACAACGACCTGGGACTGGCCACCGCCAACACGATGGCCGGAATCATGGGGGGCGCGAGGCGAGTCGAATGCACGGTCAACGGCATCGGCGAGCGCGCGGGCAACACCTCCCTGGAGGAGATCGTGATGCTGCTGCGGGTCCGCCAGCCGGACCTCGGCCTGGAGCACGCGATCGACACCACGCAGATAGTCCCCACCTCGCGGATGCTGACGGAGCTGACCGGGATCGGCGTGCAGCCCAACAAGGCGATCGTGGGAGCCAATGCCTTCGCGCACGCCTCCGGCATCCACCAGGACGGCGTCCTGAAAGACCGGCTGAACTACGAGATCATGAAGCCGGAGGACGTCGGCCTGGCCGACAACCGGATCGTGCTGACCGCGCGGTCGGGGCGCCACGCCTTCCGTCACCGCCTTAAGATGCTCGGGCTCGCCGTTCCCGAGGATCGCATGCAGGAAGCCTGGGCCGGGTTCCTGCGGCTCGCGGACGTACGGAAGGAGGTGACCGACGCCGACCTGAAGGAGCTGGTGGGAACGTCGTCGCGGGCCTGACCAGTTCGGGAAGCGGCCGGTCTTCAGCGGGCAACTAATCTTTCCGCGCCCCAGAAGAACCCTCTTTCAGGAGCTAGTGCCATGGCCACCGCTTCCCACCCTGAGAACGCACCTGCCGCGCCCACCGAGCCGCACCCCTGGATCGCCGAGCGCGCCCGCCACCGGCCTCCTCGCACCGCCGACGAGCAGATCGGGTTCAACGGCCGGCTCGCCGCCATCATCACCAAGGGGGTGGGAACGATGTGGGCGTTCTACCTGGCTGCCCTCGTGATGGGCGGCTGGATGGCGCTCTCCCTCATCAAGGTCATCCCCTTCGACCCCTACCCGTTCGCCTTTCTGCTCTTCCTGGGCAACATCGTCCAGCTCCTGTTGATGTTCGTGATCATGGTCGGGCAG
>JALYYF010000097.1 GCA_030946725.1 Candidatus Dormiibacterota bacterium | reverse complement strand
GCCCGGCTGGGCGTTCGGGTTACGGTCATCGAGGCGCTCGACCGGCTGCTGGCCGCCGAGGAGCCCGAGTCAGGCCGGGCCCTGGCGGCCGTCTTCTCAGAGGAGGGCATCGAGATGCGCCTGGGCGTCCGCCTGGAAGGCGTGGAACGCGCGGGGGCGAGCAGACGGCTCCGCCTCGAGGGCGGAGAGGTCATCGAAGCCGACGAGATCCTGGTGGCGGCCGGCCGCTCCTTGGACGGCGAGCGCCTGGGGCTGGACGCGGCCGGCATCGAATGGACGCCGAACGGCATCACGGTGGACTCGCAGCTGCGCACCAGCCAGGCCTGGGTCTGGGCTGCGGGGGACGTGGTCGGAGGCCCCCTCTTCACGCACGTGGCCTCCCTGATGGGACAGCTGGCCGCCCGCAACGCGCTCCGCGGCGCGGGCGAGACGCTCGACATGAGGATCCTGCCCCGCGTGACCTTCACCGACCCCGAGGTGGCGTCGGTCGGCATCACCCAGGAGCAGGCCGGCCAGGCCGGCCGCGACGTCCGCGTCGGCTTTGCCAGCCTGGTCGACGCGGAAAAGGCCCAGATCGACGGCCAGAAGCACGGGCACGTCAAAGTCGTTGCCGACGCGGCCAGCGGCGAGCTGCTCGGCTGCCACGTGGTCGCCGAGACGGCGGGGGACATGATCCACGAGGCGGTCGCCCTGATGGCCGGGCGCGTGCCGGTCGCGGCCGTCGCCCGAGCGATGCACGCATATCCGACGCTGTCGGAGCTGATGCGGTCCGCTCTGGCCGAAGCGGCGGAGGCCTGAGGGAGCGTTCACCGCCCCGTTCATCGGGACCTGCCCTCCGCTCGCTCGACCCGCGGCAGGACGACCCGCTCCAGGTAGCTCTTCATGCCCTGCATGGCGGCCTTCACCAGCCGCCACTCGATGCCCTCGAGCCTGGCCTGGTCCCGGTTGACGTCGCCGAACTGGCGGGCGAGGAAGTCGGCGTCGAGTCGGAACCCCGGTGTCGGCGCCGCCGGCGATGGGTGCGCCGGGCTGGCCCGGGGGACAGCCGAGGGTTGAGGAAGCCGGGCTGGACCGAGGCCGGCCGCCGGCGGCCGCTGCCTGCTGAAGGGGTCGGGGGAGGCGCTGGCCGCTTCCTGGCGGCTCTGCCAGACGTGCCAGGCGACGCCCGCGAGACCCACCACGAGAAGCGCTTCGAGGGCGACCATCCAGAAGAGCGGCCTGCGGATTAGCGGCGTGTGGAAGACGCGTGTGAGGTTCATGCCGACGAAGTTAGGCGGCATCATCGGGGATGGGAACGGTGGCTGTTAAGGGCGCCGGCGGCCTGTCATCAAGGTGCGGAGGCCGGAGGTCGAACGGCCCACCGGCCGCCTGATCAGGTGGCCTTCGCGGCCTCGATCATCCGGCCGGCGTTCGCTGCTGAGGGCGGAGCCGGGCGAGCGCTGCCAGGCCTCGCTCGATGGTGGCAAGCCGCTTGGGGAAGCTGAAGCGGACCTGGTGACGGCCCAGCTCACGATCCGAGTAGAAGCTTGAACCGGGCACGGTGGCCACCCCGGCCGTCTCGATCAACCGGTGCGCGAAGGAGACGTCGTCCAGCTCCGTCAGCCCTTCGATGCCCGCCATCACGTAGTAGGCGCCGGCCGGCGGGTTGAGATCGAAGCCGACCTCGCTGAGGCCGCGCAGGATCACGTCCCGCCGCTCCCGGTACTCCTCCAGCAGGGCGTCGTAGAAGGAGGGCGGGAACTTCAGCGCCGCGGCCACGGCGATCTGGAGCGGATGCGCGGCGCCGACGGTCAGGAAGTCGTGCACCTTGCGGATCCCGCCGGTCAGGTTCGGCGGCGCGATCAGCCAGCCGATCCGCCAGCCGGTGATCGAATAGGTCTTGCTGGCGCCGCTGATGGTGATCGTCCGCTCGCGCATCCCCGGCAGCGTGGCCATGCTGACGTGCTCACCCTCGAAGACCATGTGCTCGTAGATCTCGTCGGTGATGGCGATGGCGTCGTGGCGCTGACAGAGCTCGGCGATCAGCTGGAGCTCGTCACGGCCATAGACCTTTCCTGTCGGGTTGTTGGGCGTGTTGACGACCACCGCGCGCGTGCGCTCGTTGAAGGCGGCGCTCAGCTGGTCCGGATCGAAGCTCCAGTCGGGCGGCCGCAGGGGCACGTAGCGTGGCCGGGCGCCGCTCAGGATGCAGTCGGGGCCGTAGTTCTCATAGAACGGCTCGAAGATCACGACCTCGTCGCCCGGGTCGACGACCGCCAGCATGGCCGCCATCATCGACTCGGTGGCGCCGCAGGCCACGGTCACCTCGGTCTCCGGGTCGACGGGCTCCCCCCACTCCACCGACTTCTTCTCGGCCACCGACTGGCGCAGCACAGGCGCGCCCCAGGTGGTGGCGTACTGGTGATAGGCGCCGCCGGCGGAGAGGGCGGCACGCGCCGCCTCCACCAGCTCGGTCGGCGGCTCGAAGTCGGGAAAGCCCTGCGCGAAGTTCACCGCCTTGTCGGGACCGTGAAGCGCGAGGTTGAGCCGGGTCATCTCGCGAATGACCGACTCGGTGAAGCTGCCCGCCTTCAGGCTCAGGGCGACTCTTCCCCGCGGCTCAGGTGCGGGGGTGCGCACGCTCTAGCGCAAAGTCGGTGCCCGAGCAGACGGGACATCGCTCAGGCTGCTCCAGCCCGTGCTCGGCGTGGCCACAGCTCCTGCACGCCCACTGGCGGGTGGCGAAGAAGTCGAGGACGTCCGAACGGCTGAGCAGGCCGACCAGCTTTCCCTGGCGGAGGACAGGCAGCCGGCGGATGCGTTCACCAGCCAGCAGCCGGGCGGCGTCGTCGATGCCGGTGTCCTCGGTGATCGAGATCACGCGGGCCGACATGATCTCGCGGGCCGTGGCCCCACGCTTGGTGACGACGTCGATCTCGGAGACGATGCCGATCACGAAGCCGTCCTCGGTCACCACGGGAGCGCCCGTGATCCGCTTCCTGGAGAGCTGCGTGGCGATCTCCTCCACGGGCATGTCCTCGTGGAAGCTGATGACCTTGGTCGTCATCACCTCCTTGACTGGGACCATCCGCTCAGCAGTCTAGCCACGACCGCGGGATCGAAGTTGCCGCCGCTCAGGAGGAGGCCGACGGGCGCCAGGCCGGGATCGGGCAGCTTGCCGCTCAGGTAGGCGGCCAGCGGCAGCGCGGCCGTCGGTTCCAGCGCGAGCTTTAGGTCCAGCCAGGCCCTTACCACGGCCTCTTCCAGCTCCTCCTCGCTCACGGTGACTATGTCGTCGACGAGGTGCTTGATGACCATCACCTCGAAGTTGCGGACGCCGATCGACGTGGTCCGCACGCCGTCGGCGAGCGTCTGCGGAGCCTGCGCCAGCGTCTGGATGCTCCCGGTCCGGAGGCTGCGCTGGGCGTCGTCAGCGCGCTCCGGCTCGACACCTATGACCCGGACCGGGCGGCTGGGGCCCCTGGCCGCCAGCGCGGTCCCGCTGAGCAGACCGCCGCCACCGGTCGGCGTCACGATCATTCCCACCTCGCCGTCGTCCTCCAGCAGCTCCCGGGCCGCCGTTCCTTGGCCGTGGATGATGTCCCAGTTGTCGAAGGGGTGGACGAGCGTCAGCCGGGTCTCGGCCATGACCTCCCTGAGCCGGGCCTCGCGGTTCTCGAAGGTGACGCCCTGCTGGATCACCTCCGCGCCGTAGGCCCGGGTGGCCGCGACCTTGGCCGGGTTGGCGTCTTCCGGGATCAGGATGAGCGCGTCAAGGCCTACGGTTTGGGCCGCCAGGGCGAGGGCCTGGGCGTGGTTGCCGGAGCTGACGGCGATGACTCCTCGAACTTCAGGCTCCCGCTCCTTCAGGGCCAGGACCGCGTTGAAGGCGCCACGCGCCTTGAAAGAGCCGGTGATCTGGAAGCATTCCGGCTTCAGACGGAGGTTGGGGTCCAGGTCCGTCTTGAGGAGCGGAGTCCGCCGCACGTGGGGCCGGATGCGCTCGGCGGCCGCTGCCAGCTCGGCCAGGTGGCCCTCGAGGTAGGTGTTCGGTTGTGCTTCGGTGTCAGCCACTGATCCTGGTCTCCCATGGTTCCGTGCTGAGGACGAGGGTGACGGGACCGTCGTTCTCCAGGCTCACCCGCATCCGGGCCCCGAAGCTGCCGGTCCTGGTGGAGACGCCGCGCTGCGCGAGCCTGGCGGCGAAGCGGTCACAGAGCTGCCGGGCGCAGTCGGGCGCGGCGGCGCCTGCGAAGCTGGGGCGCCGGCCGCGGGTGGCGTCGGCGTAGAGGGTGAACTGCGAGACCACCAGGGCCTCACCCCCGGCGTCTTCGAGGCTGCGGTTGAAGCGGCCCTCATCGTCCGGGAAGATGCGGAGCTGAGCGATCTTGTCGGCCAGGCGGTCGGCGTCTTCCGGACGGTCCTCCGGGCCGGCTCCGAGGAGGATCACGAGGCCACGGCCGATGCGCTCGGAGCGCTCCTCTCCGTGCGGATCCGTCCAACCCACGGCGGCCTGGCCGACCCGCTGCACGACGGCCCTCACCGCCGCCCACGCCCCCTCACCGCCGCCCGCTCACCAACCGGCCCAAGGTCGCTCCTTCTGCAGCACCCCCCACCAAAACCACCCGCCCTCGGGGGGTTTCCGATGGCGTGGGCGATCCTATTCGGCGGCGGGAGAGGCTGGCAAGGGTGGTTGTTAAGCGCGGCGGTCGAGCCATGCTGCCAGGTCTGAGAAGACCTGGTCGGCGTCCAGGTCGTTGAAGGGCT
>JALYYF010000092.1 GCA_030946725.1 Candidatus Dormiibacterota bacterium | reverse complement strand
TGGCCCTGATCCAGGCCATCTGCGCCAAGCTGATGAGGCTCCGCGAGCGCAACCTCGGGTACCGCAAGTACATGCCCGCGCTGGTCGCCGAGAACAAGTGGCGAGCCATGCGCTACGGGATCGACGGAATGCTGATCGACTTCGGCAAGCAGGCCGAAGTGCCGATGCGTCAGCTGGCCCTCGAGCTGCTCGACTTCGTGGACGACGTCGTGGACGAGCTCGGCTCGCGCAAGGAAGTAGAGTACGTCCACACGATCCTCGCCGAGGGCACCAGCGCCGATCGCCAGCTGCGCGCCTACAGGGAACGGGGCGCCCTGAGCGGTGTCGTCGACCACCTCTGCGAGGAGTCGGTGGCAGGACTCCAGCCCTCTGCGGAGCTGCGGACAAGCCAGTAACCGAACTGAGTTTGGCGGGGGGTATCTTCGCCCCAGCTTCTCAGGACAGCCGCCCAACCGCCGTCACCGGGGGGGGCCCGGCTCCGACTGCATGCGCCCATTTCTCCAGCCACCGGGCCGCGCTACCGTCGGGCTCAGGAAGTATGACGCAGATGCCCTCAAACCAAGGCCCACGATTCTCCCTCGCAGAGGCTGAGCGTCCCGACCTGTTCACCCAGCTGGAGGCCATGCTGCACCAGGTCTGGGAGCAGGAGGCGGCCTGGCGAGACGAAGACCGCATCGACCTGGCGGCTCGCCTGTACAGGGAAGGCTGAGCAAGCCGGACGGACCCCTCCCTACCCTCCCCGCAAGGGGGAGGGACAAATCCCCATGCGTCACTTGAGAGGCCGGATTCAGTCCGGCCGCATGAGTTAGTACTTCCCAGCGACTCCCAAAGCGGCACTTTGGGGAAGGGGGCTGGGGGGGAAACCTGTTTCCCCCGCACGTTCCTCGGACCCCCTCCCCTACCCTCCCGGCAAGGGCGAGGGACAAAGCCGCCGCTAGTACGTTATGCGGAGGTCGACGGTACCTCGGCGGTCGTGGAGGGCGACCAGGGTTGCTTCCTCGGTCCTTCGGAACGACAGGCTCAGGCGGGTTTCGCCTACGCAGAGGCCGGCGAGGGTTACCTCACCCAACCATTCCGGAAGGTGCGGGCGGGTGACCTCGAGGACGCCGTGGGTGGCGTCGGCGTTCAGGCCGAGCACGGTCACCAGCAGGAACGGCAGCGTGGCCGACGACCACGCCTGGGGGCTGCAGGCGACCGGATACTGCACCGGCACCGGATAGCGCTCGCGGGAGAAGCCCGCGAAGACCTCGGGCAGGCGGAAATCCGGAAAGCGGGCCGCCGCGTCGAACATGGCAGAGAACACGCGGAGGGCTTCCCGGTCACGCCCGTAGCGCTTGAAGCCGGCTGCGATCAGGGCGTTGTCGTGGGGCCAGACGGAGCCCACCTGGTAGTCGATGGGGTTGAAGGCGGCCTCGGCCTCGGCCAGGGTCCGTATCCCCCAACCGCTGAACATGGAGTCCGCCATGAGTGTGCTGGTGACGGCCCGGGCGTGGGCCATCGACGCGATCCCGGACCAGAGCGCCTGCCCCGGATTGGAGTTGATGGACTCTATCAGGCGGCCTCCCTTCTGCAGGCCCAGGGCCAGGTAGCGGCGGTCGCGCATCCAGAAGACCTCGCGGAAGCGGCGCTGGAGTGTCTGGGCCTGCTTCTCGAGCTCGGCGGCAAGGTGATGGTCGCCGTCGCAGCGGAGGAGCCAGGCCGCGTCCAGCTTGGCGCGGTACACGTACCCCTGCACCTCCACCAGGCCGATAGGAGGTTCGGCGAGCGAGCCGTCGCTGTTCACGATGCCGTTGCTGGAGTCCTTCCACCCCTGGTTGCGGCCGCCCTTGCTGGAGTGCGTCTCGTAGTCGATGAAGCCGTCGCCGTCCGAGTCGCCGTAGGTGTCGATCCACTTCAGCGCGCGCTCCACGTTGGGGCGGAGCCGGCGCCACAGCGCCAGGTCTCCGGTCCAGCGCACGTACTCCGCCATCAGCACGATGAAGAGGGGCGTCGCGTCGACCGTGCCGTAATAGGGCGTCTGCGGGACCTCGCCCAGGTTTGGCATCTCGCCCAGGCGCAGCTCGTGCATGATCTTGCCCGGCTGCTCGTCCCGGTAGTCGTCCACGACCGAACCCTGGTACTTGGCCAGCAGGTCCAGGGTGGTGGCCGCGATGGTCGGATCGAAGGCCAGCATCTGCAGCGAGGTGATCAAAGAATCCCGGCCGAACAGCGCGACGAACCAGGGCACCCCGGCCGCGAAGTACACGTCGCCGTGCTCGCGCGTCACCAGCATGCGCAGGTCGTCGAACGACTGCTGAAGCGTGCGGTCGAAGAGGGCGTTGTCGGTCTGGACGGTGACTCCCTGCAGCAGCTCACCGCTGGCCAGCTGGGGAGTCCGCTCCAGGTCGCCCTCCCCCTCCTCGCGGAAATGCGCCGTGACGCGGATCGAAACGCGCTGGTTGCGCCTGAGGTCGACCCGGAAGCTCACAGAGCCGTCCTGGTGTGAGGTCGGTGGCGGGGAGAAGCGCAGCACCGTCGTCCGCCGGTGGCCGTCGGCACCCTCGTACTCGAAGCGAAGGCTCTGGCCCTGCCAGCTGGGTGGATGCAGCTTGCCCCGCTTCCCCGCCCGGTCGCCTCTGATTACGAACATGTTCTCGAATGAGGCGGCGAAGTCGAAGTCCAGCGTCGCGACCAGCGGATGCAGATGGAAATTCGAGACCTCCACCGTCTCCACCGCATCGACGCCGAGTGAGAGCTCTCTGCGCACGCCGATCCGGTGCTGGTAGAGGACGTCGCCGCTCCGCAGCTGGATGTCCGGGTTGGTCAGCTCACAGACGACGCGGTTGCCGTCGACCGTCGAGAGCAGGGCCGAGAGGGGCTGACCGTCCAGGCGCAGCGTCCAGCGTTCCAGAAACCGCGTGTCGTGGAAATAGATGCCGTAGGCGTTGTTGACCTTGTTGTCGATGTCTCCATTGGCGCCGGAGACGGCAAACAATGAGCTCGACTTCGCCCTCAAGGACCCCGTGAGATCAAGTGGCGTGTGCTTCATGCGCGTGCTCCCCGCAAATCGAACGCTGGATAGTCCCCAAGGTGCAGACGACGTCGTCGATGGTGCATTCCGGCGGCACCGGCATAGTAGCGTCCGTGCATTCCGCAAGCGCCGGATTCGAGTTCCGAAGCGCGCGGTGTGCAGGGCACGGCCGGCCCTGAGCGGACCGCTCGTCCGCGCGGCAGGCAGGCCACCCTCCCGCCTACTCTTCGCCGGAGAGACCCGCAGTCGTCGCCATACCTCAGTCTGCGACATCCAGCGGAACGCGGGTGCGGACTTTCCGCGCCGAGCTCAGCCGCCCGGCGGGAGGACGCGCTGAGCCAGGTAGAAGGCGCCCGCCACGGCCACCGGCAGCGCGATCGCTGCCAGCAGGTGGACGCCGGCGCCTCCACGGTCTCCAGGTTCTCCCCGAGCCGGAAGCAGCGAGGCGATCAGCGGAGCGGCCAGGGTCCAGAGCGGCACGATAAGCGTGGCCACGGCCGAAACCGCAACACCGGTCGAACCTCCGGCAACGAGGGCGAAGAGGCCGACAGCGACCAGTCCCACACCCACCAGGCCGGCCAGGATTCCGAGCACCGGCCAGTTCGGGAATGACCGGAAGTGCGCGACAATGCCCGCCCAGCCGGCGCCCAGCAGGGCGGGACCGAGGCCAAAGGGCACGATCAAGGCTCCGTTGCCCCTGAGTGACCAGCCGTCCCCGGCCGGCCCTCTGGTCGCGAGCAGCGTGGTCAGAAGGCCGAGCAGCACCCCGATGGCGAGACCGAGGACGGCGATGGCCGTCAGCGCCGAACAGGTGCGACCGCAGCCGGTCATGGGTTGTGAACGCGGGCAGCGGTGAGACGCCGCCGGGAAGGTCCAGCGCCCACGCATGCTGCCTTACGATGTGACCCCTTCCACGGCATGACCACCCTCAGCTCGGCAAACGATGATCTTGCCCGGCTCCGTCCGCCACGGCAGGCCAGGTGAGCACCACCTACAACCGCTTCGCGGGCCAGAGCCTGGATCGCCTGGCCGCCTTGAGCGACGGTCTCTTCGCGATCGCCATGACGCTCCTCGTGCTGGACCTGCGGGTCCCGGCGAGCGCGTTGATCCGGTCGGAAGGGGCGCTCTGGAACGCGCTGGTCGGCCTGTCGCCGCACCTCATCCCCTATCTGATGAGCTTCCTCACTCTGGGAATCTTCTGGGTGGCCCAGCAGACGCAGCTCAGCCAGTTCAAGCGCAGCAATCGCGACCTGGCCTGGATTCATCTCGGCTTTCTTCTCTCCGTGTCGCTGATCCCGTTCTCCACCGGGTTGCTGGCGGCGTTCCTGACCTTCCGGATCGCGCTGATCGTGTACTGGGCGAACATCCTGCTGCTTGGTTTCTGGCTGTACGTCGGCTGGCGCTACGCTGCGCGAGCGGGGCTGCTCAGGGACGAGGCGATCGGTGAGGTGAGCAGGGCGACCGAACGGCGGATCCTGATCGCGCAGGCTCTCTACGCGCTGGGCGCGCTGCTCTGCGTGATCAACACCTACGTCAGCATCGCTTTCATCGTGCTGGTGCAGCTCAACTTCGTGATCGCTCCGCGCTTCCTGCGACTGCATCGTCTCTGACGGCGCCGCCCAGAGCGCGCTGCTCAGCGGGCGAGCAGGACGGGATAGGGCGAAAGGTGGAT
>JALYYF010000084.1 GCA_030946725.1 Candidatus Dormiibacterota bacterium | reverse complement strand
CCGGTGGCCACCGCCGAGCCGGGCGGCGCGGCCGCTGAGCCGGCGCCCTCCAAGCGCAGGCGCAGGCGCCGATCCAGCAACGGGCAGGGAGGCGGCAGCGAGGGCCAGGGTGGGGGCCAGCCCACTGGCGGGACCGAAGGCCGGGCGGGTGACAGGCAGGAGGCCGCGAACCAGGATCAGAGCGGCGCGACGCAGCGCGAAGGCGGCCGCCCACCCGAGATACCCGTCGAGACGGGTTCCCCGTCGGCGCCACAGCCGGGCTGGTCGTCCGAGCCGAGGCCAAGCCCCTTCTCCGGCGCCGCGCCGGACGCGAGGCCCGGGCCCGAGCCGAGGCCCTGGCCGGTCGAGGAGTCCCCTTCGGGAGGTCCCGAGGGCGGCAGCCCCGACTCGGGCGGTCTAGGCCGGGTGTTCCGCCGCCTGCGGCGGCCCTGACCGGCCCGGCGGAGGTTCCAGCGCCTCCAGGTACTCCACCACCCGGCGTGTGAGCTGGGTGGGCGTGGACGCCCCGCTGGTCACCCCGACCCTCCGTGCGCCCTCGAACCAGGCCTGCTCGATGTCCTCGACGCCGTCGACCAGGTAGGCCGGCTTGCCGCCGAGCTTCCGCACCACCTCGACGAGGCGGTTGGAGTTGGACGAGCGCGGGCTGCCGACCACGACGACCAGGTCGACCTCCCTGGCGGCCTCGACGGCGGCCTCCTGGCGCTCCTGGGTGGCGCGGCAGATCTCGTTGTGCACCTCCGCCCCCGGCCAGCGCCGCCTCACGGCATCGATCAGCTCGTCCGTGTCCCAGACCGAAAGGGTTGTCTGGCAGGTGACGGCGAGGCGCTCGTTGTGGACCTCGAGCCGCTCGACGTCCTCCAGCGTCTCAACGAGGTGCACCCGGCCCGGCGCCTCGCCGATGACGCCCTCCGGCTCGGGATGGCCGTGACGCCCGATGTAGACGACGTCGTATCCGCGTCCCGCCAGCTCCTTGACCAGGTCGTGCGTGCGGACCACGTCGGAGCACGTCGCGTCCACGGCGTGGAGACCCTTTTCGGCCGCCCGCTGCTTGACCTGGGGGGAGACGCCGTGGGCGGTGAAGATCACGGTTCCCTCGTTGATGGTCTCCAGCCCGGCCAACCGGTTGGGAGGATCTACCAGCTCGACTCCCTGCGCCTGCAGGTCGGAGGTGGCGTGCGTGTTGTGGACCAGCTGGCCCAGCATGTGGACCGGCTCCCCGGTCGACTCCCGGACCCGCTTGGCGATCCGGAAGGCGTCGACCACCCCGTGGCAGTAGCCGCGCGGCGTGATCCGCATTACGTCCATGTAATACGAGTGTACTAACCGATTCCGGCGAAGAGGTCGCTCTCGGTTCGCCCGGCACCCTCACCGCGAGCCAGTACGAAGCACTCGTAGCCGAAGACGGACTCGAAGATCTGCGCAGCCATGGTCTCGAAGGGGCTGTCTGGGTTGTTCTGGCTGAGGTGGGCGGCAAACGCCTCGCGCTTGCGCTCAGCGAGGTCGCGCACGTCAACGGTCGTGGTGACCTCTTCGTCCGGCGTTCCCTTGATCTGGATGGTCGGCTCCGGCAGTCCGGACTCGCGCCACTGCTCGGACAGCCTGTCTATCAGTCCCTGCGGGATGACATGAAAGTAGACGCTGGCGGGCTCCCAGCCCTCGCTAGCCAGCAGGTCGAGCGCCGCGACGGTGACGTGGTGGGACTTGACGTGGTCGGGATGGCCGTAGGTGCCGTCGGAGGAGTACGTGACCACCACCTCGGGTCGCTCCTCCCGCATCAGCGCGGCCAGGCGCTGGGCGGCTTCACGCAGCGACGCCATGTGGAAGCTGGCCGGGTCCTGGTTGCTGGTCACGCCGGCCATGCCGGAGTCCCGGTAGCCCAGGAACTCCTGACGGTCGACCCCCAGCAGCTCGCCCGCGCGGCGCAGCTCCTCGGTGCGGATCTCGGCCAGGCGGGGGCGCGACTCCGCCTCGTCCATGTTGTAGATCTCGCCCTCCTCGCCCCTGGTCGCGGTCACCAGCACCACGCGGTGCCCGGCCTCGTGGGCCCGGATCATGACGCCGCCCGTGGAGACAGCCTCGTCGTCGG
>JALYYF010000079.1 GCA_030946725.1 Candidatus Dormiibacterota bacterium | reverse complement strand
CACGGGCGGAGCGTTTCCTCAGGAAGATCTCCTAACCTGCGGGAATGCTGAGGCGCTGGGTGCGGGTGATTCTGCCAACCGGCGTCGACTCGCAGGCACCCGCGCCACGGACACGGCTGAGCGCCGTCCTGCTGGCCATGATGCTCGTCGCGGCTTGCAGCTCCGGCGGCAAGCCGCGGACGGCGGCGTCACCGTCGGCGTCCCCGACGTCCACACAGGCGGCCACGGCGACGCCGGCCACCCCGACACCGACGCCACAGCCGAGGGCCCCCGGTCAGCTCAACCTGGGCCAGCAGACCATTGCGCAGGACCTGGTGGCGCCCTGGGCCATCGACTTCGCCAAGGACGGCTCGATCTGGTTCACCGAGAGGCCGGGACGGGTGCGGGTGATCCGCAACGGCCAGCTGCTGCCCGACCCCGCCCTCACCCTCAGCGTCGCGACCGCCGGCGGCTGCGAGGACGGGCTGCTCGGCATCGCGCTCAAGGATCCGTACGCCTACCTCTACTACACCTATCGCGGATCAGGCGGCAACACCAACCGGGTGTCGCGCTTCACGATCAGCGGGGACAAGCTGAGCGGCGAGCAGGTGGTCGTGGGCGATATCCCCGGCGGCACCTGCTACCACTTCGGCGGGCGGCTCAAGTTCGGTCCCGACGGCCTGCTCTACCTGACCACGGGAGAGGGATTCGTCGCCTCCCGCGCGGCCGATCCCAACAACTTGAGCGGCAAGGTGATTCGCGTCCACGAGGATGGAAGCGGGCGCGAGACCTACGCCTGGGGCTTCCGCAACCCCCAGGGGATCGCCTTCGACAGCCAGGGCCGGCTCTACGCGAGTAACAACGGGCCCACCGGCGATCTCGGGCTCTGCTGCCACGACGAGATCGACCTGCTGCGGCAGGGCGGATTCTACGGCTGGCCGGCCTGGGCCGCGAACACCAGGACCAGCTACCAGGGCAATCTTCCGGCGCGCGTCCCGCCGCTGGTGGAGAGCGGTTCCGGCGTGGCCTGGGCGCCCAGCGGGATGACCTTCTATACACCCTCCAAGGACGAGCAGCCGACGCTGCTGGTTGCAACTCTCAAGGGCCAGGCCCTCCGCCGCTTCATCCTGGACCCCTCCGACCCCTCCAGGGTCATCGGGCAGGAGACCATCCTCTCGGGCGACCGGCTGCGTGACGCCGCGGCCAATCCCAACGACGGCTGCCTCTACGTCCTGACCAACAACCGGGACACGCGCGGCAGCCCCAAGCCCGGCGACGACCGGATCATCAAGCTCTGCCCCCGCTGACGGGGGCACTCCTGGCGAAGTCCGCATCAGACCGCGGGCCCCGCGACGAGCGGCACTGTAGCCGAGTGGCTGCCGCCCTGGTCGGTCCAGCCCACCTGGACCTGCTGGCCCGGCTTGGTCTTGTGAAGAGCCGTTCCCAGATCCGCCACCGAATTCACGGCCCCGCCGCCGACGGAGGTGATCACCGCCCCCTGCAGGATCCCGGCCTGTGCCGCTGGAGAGCCCGCTTCCAAACCCACCACGACCGCTCCCGCGCCGGCCGCCGGAGAGGCCGCGTTCGCAGCCTGGTCGCTGACGCTCACTCCCAGGTATCCGACCTGGCCAAGGATGATGTCGGCGCTGGACTGCCCGGCCAAAATCTGGTCTGCGAGGCTGTGGGCTGCGCTGGAGGGCACTGCGAACCCGACGGTGGTGGTGCTCGAGTTGAAGCCCTGCGTGGCGCCGGCGGTGATCATCCCGACGACCTGACCGGCGGAGTTGACGAGTGCTCCCCCGGAATCGCCTGCACTGATCTGCGCGTCGCTCTGGATCATGCCTGTCAGCTGCTCAGGGGTCCCCGAGCCGGTGCCCGCCGTGATCGACTGGTCGAGCGCGGTGACGGTGCCCGCCGTCTCGCTCGGCGTGCCGCCCGCACCCAGAGCATTGCCTAGGGCCACCACCGGGTCGCCGATCTTCAGCGTGGAGGAATTTGCCAGCGTGACCGTGGGCAGGCCTGACACGCCCTGTATCTGGAGCAGTGCGACGTCTGCGCTGGGATCGACCCCGATCACGGTGGCGGTGTAGCTGCCCGAGCGCCCCGCCACTGTGACGTTGATGCTCGTGGCTCCCTCGACCACGTGGTTGTTGGTCAGGACCTCGCCGGACGAGGTCAGGATCATGCCGGTGCCGGCGGCCTGACCGCTGCCGGCAGCGGTCTTGACGACCGTGTTGATGTCGACGATCGCCGGGTCCACCCTGGCGGCGATCGCCTGCAGGTCGATGCTCTGGCTGCTCCCGGTCCCGGCTGCGGCGCCGGCGCTCGCCGGCAGGGAGCTGGTCGAAGATGTCTGCGTCCCGGCCGTGCCGGTGGGACCGAGCGCCGTTCCCAGCGCCCACCCGCCGCCCACGCCGGCGACACCACCGAGGAGGGCGAGCGCGGCGACGGCGGCGATCAACCGGCGCGAGAGTCCCCTCCCAGCCACGGGGGAGTGGGGGGCGCCGGGCTCGTTCGGCGGCGTGCCGGCCGCCTCCGGTTCACGATCTGCTTCAAGCATGGGACTGCGCTCCTGCCTCGCCCCGCGGCGCGGGGGAGGGAAAGTGGGGGGCCGCTGTGGGGGTATGCGATTCCATGCACTCACGATCCGGCGCGGGTCTGAGACGTGAATGGGAGGTTCCTGATCGTTTGCTGTGAACGCTGAACGCGATCGTTTGCTGTGAACGCTGAACGCGAAAAGAGGGGAGGGCTTTCGCCGCTCCCCTCTTGTGTGGGCTGGGGCTCAGGGTGTCCCTCTAGGCAGGCTTGGTGAGGTCGTAGACCGTGACGCCGGCCACGGTCTGAGACGAAAAGCTCGACTGGACCCAGGCCGTGATCTGGGAGGCCGAGGTACTGGACGCGCCACCGCCTCCGCCGCCACCGCGGCCGCCGGCGATGAAGTAGTGCACCTTGCCCTGGCTGACGTAGGTCTGGAACTGGGCGAGGCTGGGGGCCGGATCGGTCCCGTTGAAGCCTCCGATGGCCATGACGGGGTCGTTGGTCGCCAGCTGGTAGCCCGCCGCGTTGTTGGCGTCGACGGTGGCGGCCACCCACTGGTAGCGACCGGCCTGACCCTGGAGGAGGGCGACCAGCGCCGATCCCGGCTGGCTGCTGTCGAGGAATCCGCCTCCTACCCGGGGACCGGCACCGGCCGGGGCGGTGGCTATGGCGCCCGGGGCGGTTACGCCGTTTCCGGGCGGACCGAATCCTCCGCGCCCGCCGAATGCGCCTGGACCGGGGCCACCGCCTGGAGCACCGCCGGGGCGTCCTCCTGGTCCGCCGCCGAATCCGAAGCCGGCCGCCACCGCGGGACCGGCCGAAGGGATGGCGCCCGTGTGGGCCGTCCCGACCGTGGCCAGCGTGTACGCCGCCGGTCCTGCCAGTCCCGCCGCCAGGCCCAGGGCCGCCACGGCGATCGCGGCCTTCTTCCATGCCGGCGGCATCACCGCGACGAGCAGGGCCGCGGCAAGGCCGAGGATCAGGACCGCCGTTCTCAGCGCCGGATACCACTGCGGGCTGCGGTTGAGCAGCACGAAGGCCCAGAGACTGGTGGCCACGAGGGCGGCGGAGAGTGCCAGCCGGGTCCAGAGCTCCGAGCGCCGGACCCAGAGCAGGGCGGCTCCAATCGCCACCAGGGCACCGATGGCCGGCGCGAGGGCCACGGTGTAGTAGGGGTGGATAATGCCCTGGGCAAAGCTGAACACCGCGCCCGTGACGATCAGGGTGCCTCCCCACACCAGCAGGGCGGCCCGGGTGAGGTCGGTTCGGGGGCGGCCGCGGGTCAGCCAGAGCCCGGCGGCGAGCATGATGAGCGCCGCCGGTATCAGCCAGGAGGCCTGGCCTCCGAACTGCGAGTTGAACAGCCGATCCCAGCCTGTCGGGCCCCAGCGCGAACCGGTGGCGCCGAAGCCGCCGACACTGCCGTTCTCGTTGCCGGTAAGCCGACCGAAGCCGTTGTAGCCGAACATCAGGTCGAGGACGCTGTTGTTCTGTGAGCCGCCGATGTAGGGCCGGGAGGCGGCGGGCGTCAGCTCGACGATCGCCACCCACCAGCCGGATGAGACGACCAGCGCGGCCGTACCGAGGACCAGCTGCCAGAGGCGGCGGCCAAGCTGGGGACGGCCTGCCAGCAAGTAGACCCCGAAGAGCACGGGAACGATCAGGAAGGCCTGCAGCATCTTGGCCAGGAAGGCGGTGCCGACCAGCGAGCCGGCCAGCAGCACCCAGCCGGTGCGGCCGCTCTCCAGCGCGCGCAGCATCGCGTAGGTGCCGCCGGTGAGCAGCAGGACCAGCAGCGCGTCCGGGTTGTTGAAGCGGAACATGAGCGCGGCCACGGGCGTGAGCGCCATGACCGCTCCCGCGAGCAGGCCCGCCCCGGGCCCGAACCACCTTCGGACCGCAAGGTAGAGGACGGCGACCGTCGCCACCCCCTCGAGGGCCTGCGGGACCAGGATGCTCCAGGAGTTGACGCCGAGGACCCGGGCCGAGACCTCCATCACCCACAGCGAGGCGGGCGCCTTGTCGATGGTGATGAAGCTGGAGGCGTCCAGCGACCCGAAGAAGAAGGCCTTCCAGTTCTGGGTGCCCGCCTGGACGGCTGCCGAATAAAACGAGTTGGCCCAGCCCGACGCGCTCAGGTTCCAGAGGTAGAGAAGGGCCGTCGCCGAGAGCAATCCCAGCAGCGCCGGCGCGGCCCAGGCCGGGCTGTCGCGCCGGGTGACGGCGAGCCTGGCAGCGAGGGGATTCCCGCGCAGCCGTAGCGGAAGGTCCATCGCCGCCGACGGCTGCAACCGCCGTTCACCGGGTCGGGCCGTGCTCACGAGGCCACCTTTCGGACGAGGATGGGGGAGTCCGCGCTCCGGTTCAGGCTCGACCCGCCTACGGCGACCGGATCGTGGCCATGGGCCGCCGCCCGCCGGCCCCCGACCGCCGGGGCCGGGCTGGTCAGGTACAGGAAACCGTCTTCGTCGAGATGGCCGCGGGTGCCGGTGACGAGCCAGCCATCGGCGGCGCGGGCGCGATGGTATCGGCCCAGCTCGAGGTCGAGGTAGTGGCTGATCACGCTGGGGCCCCGGATCTCGATCGAGCCGTCCCGACCGGGAGCCGACTCTTCACGCTGCACGTCGACCACGCGCAGCTGCACGCCGACCGGCAGGCCTACCGAGGCCGCGCGCCGGCCGCCCCGCTGCAGCGGATTCGCGGTGACCTGGCTTGCCGCTTCCGGCAGGCCGTAGGTTTCCAGCACCGAGACGCCCGAATGCGCCTGGAAGCGCTCGAGCACGCCCACAGGGACCGGCGCCGACGCGGTTCGGGCGAAGCGAACGCGGCCTGCGGTGCGCTCTTCCGGCGGACGCTGGTCGGCGAGGACCGCCAGCATCCCCGGTGTGGCGTCGATCCACGTCACGCCGTTGGAATCCGCGATGCTCCAGAAGTCGCCCGGCCTGAAGTGGCGGTCCAGGACCAGGCTGCCCCCAGACAGCAGCGTGGCCAGCAGGGCGGCGACCTGCGAGTTGATGTCGGAGGGCGGCAGCGGCGAATAGCCGCGATCCCAACTCTGCAGCCGGTGATGATGCACCACCTGTCGCGCCACGTAGAGGAGCTGGCCTTCGGCCAGAGGAATCGCGCGCGAGAGGCGATCCCGATCCGCACCCACCAGCAGAAGCGCCGGCTGCGGCACCACGGCGAAGGGTCGGAGGCGCAGGCGGCCGCGCACCTCTCTCAGCTCGCCGAGCTCTCCATCGAGCCGCCAGACCGGCACGGCGCCATCCGAGGCCGGCCGGAGATCGCTGACGAGAAGCTCCACCTCCAGCAGCTCCAGCAGACTGGCGAGCCTGCCGGGGGACATTCCCGCATCCAGCGGGACGACGGTGACGCCGGCTGCCAGCAGGCCGAGATACGAGCTGGCGAAGCTCAGCGGGTCGGCGACCTGAAGCGCCACACGGCGTCCGTCGCCGATGCCGGCCGCCACGAGCAGCGCCCACCACCGGGCGGCCAGGCTGCCCAGCTCGCCGTATCGGAGCTCGCGGCCGTCGACGCCGTCGGAGAAGGCAAGCCTGCCAGGGCTGCGGTAGGCGCGCTCTGAGATCAGGTCGGCGACCGAGAGGGAGGCACGGAGAGGGCTGCGTGCACCTCCCTCTTCGACCGCCCGGCCGCGACGGAGGGTGAGGTCGAGAATTCTGTTTTGCATGTCTCCAAAGGTCGTCCACGGGCCTGAGACCGCCGCCTGAAGGCGCTTGGAGGTTGCTGGGAAGTTTCCGAGTCCGGAGCCCGGCAGCCCGTCACGTGGCCAGCGACTATCCGGCTAGGAGGTGAGCCGCGGTGGCAGGCTGATCACGCGGCGGTACGGTGCGCGGGGCCGCCGCCACGGCCATTGGCAGCTCCACCCAGAAGGTCGCTCCACCGCCCGGAGTCTCGGAGACTCGCGCCGTCCCCTGGTGTGCTGCCAACACGGCGGCCACGATTGAGAGGCCCAGGCCCGAGCCGCCCTTGTCGCGGCTGCGACCGGGGTCGGCCCGGTAGAAGGGCTCGAAGACGCGGTCCGCGATGCCGGCAGGCAGTCCCCGGCCGTGATCGGCCACCGTCAGGACCGCGACGCCGTCCGCGCTGCGCAACCCGATCTCTACCGGCGTCCCAGGTGGCGTATGGACCAGGGCGTTTCTCACCAGGTTGCCCAGGACCTGGCGCAGGCGCATCTCGTCACCCGTGACCAGGACCCGCCGGGGCGCGTTCAGCTGCAGGGCCCGGTCGGGCGCCACGGCCCGAGCGTCCGCGAAAGCGTCGCGAGCGATGCGCTGCAGGTCGACAGGTTCGCTCTCCAGAGGCCTGCCCTGGTCGAGGCGCGCCAGCAGCAGCATGTCGTCCACCAGCACGCTCATCCTGACCGCCTCGTCCTCGATCCGCCGACGGGCCAGGGCGGCGTCCTGGGCCGAGCGCGCCGCTCCGCCTCGCAGCAGCTCGGCGTAACCCCGGATCGACGTCAGCGGGGTGCGCAGCTCGTGGGAGGCATCGGCGACGAAGCGGCGCAGCCGCTGCTCGGAGGTGGTGCGTTCGGCGAAGGCGGCCTCTATCTGCGTGAGCATGCCGTTGAGTGCCAGTCCGAGCCGCCCGATCTCCGTCCGCGGCGTGGCGGGAGCCACGCGGCGGCTCAGATCTCCGGCTGCGATGGCGGCGGCCGTGTGGCCCATCCGCTCCAGCGGGCGCAGCCCGACCCTGACCAGCAGCGCGGCGAGCAGCGCCATGGCGACCAGGACGGCCGCGCCGATCGAGGCTTCCAGCACGACAAGCTGGCGCAGCGTCGAGTCGACGTCGGTGAGCGGGATGGCCAGGACCAGGGTGCTGCCGCCGTAGTTGTCGAGCGAGGCGACCAGGACCTGGTACCTGGCGACGCCGCCCGTCCCGGGAACGGTCATCAGGGACGGGTGCGGCCCCACCCGCGGCAGGGGACTCGGGAGGGCTGGGCGGGCGCTGCTGCTGCCGCCGCCGAGGGCGAAGGTCTGCTCGTGGAGCCTGGTGCCGTCCGGTGCTAGAAGCTCGGCGTAGCTTCCCGGCGGCAGGGCGGCGGAACTCGCCACGTCGGGCCCATGGCCGTCGGCACCGTGCATCAGGTACTCGGCGCTCGGAAGCTCTGCGCCCACCAACTGCTGATTCAGACGGTTGCCGAGGAAGGACTGAAGCGCCTCGTAGGTCGCCACGTCGGCGACCAGGAGGCCTGCCAACACCAGGGTCACCAGGCCGGCGAGGAGCCGCGCCCGCAGGGAGATCAGCCCACCCCGCCCGCGCAGACCGTCCACGACCGCCAGTGGCAACTGCTCCTCGACATGAAGGCATGATCCGAGCCGTTGCTGGCAGTTGTCTCAGAGCCCCCTGGGGATTCCCCTGGGCTGAATGTTCCTCCCCCCGCACGGCGGGGGGAGGTCGGTGAGGGGCTGCGTCCGATATGCGCAGGACCGAATGGCCCTCTGGTACCGACCGGCCCCCCACCTCCCTCCCCCCGTGCACGGGGGGAGGACATTCCCCTTACTCAGTGCCTCCGGCGGCTCATGACGCGGGGACCGGAGTGGGCGCGCCTCCGTTCGCCGCCGAGGGAAGCCCGCGCGGCTGCCACGGCGTCGCCGTCCGCGCCCGGGGCGGGGCGGAGGGATAGCCAGCCCAAGCCGGCCAGCTCGAGGACTTCGACACCCAGGACGGGCGCGAACCGCGCGTGGGCGACGGCGGACTCGCCGATGCCGTCCACCGTGCCTATCCAGAGCCGCTCGAGACCCTCCCGCCCGGCACTTTCGACGGCGGTCTGCAGAAGGGCGCGAAAGAGGCCGCGCCGGCGGTGTGCGGGCAGCGTGACGCAGTTCCAGACGTAGATCTCACCGGGTGCGGGCCGGATCTCGAGGCCCAGCTCACCGATCCACTCCGGGCCGGTCGAGAGCCAGCCGTA
>JALYYF010000481.1 GCA_030946725.1 Candidatus Dormiibacterota bacterium | reverse complement strand
TCGACGTCGGCCAGCGAACCGAACATCGGCTCGACGTCCTGGTAGTCGCTGATGTCGTATCCGTTGTCGTCCTGCGGCGAGCGGTAGAAGGGGCTGACCCAGACCACGTCGACGCCGAGGTCGGCCAGGTAGTCGAGCTTCCCGATGATGCCGCGGAGATCGCCGATTCCATCCCCGTTGGAGTCCGCGAAGCTGCGTGGATAGACCTGGTAGACGACGGCGCTCTTCCACCACGGCTCGGTGCCCCCGGCCGTTGCTCGCGACGTGGACGATTCGGCTCTGCTCATCTCCGCCAACCCTTCCCCCTTTGACGTAACTCCGATCGATCCGGCCTGCCTGCGCCGCTGCGGCGCCTCGTCGACACCGCCGCCCAGCTCCATGACTCTCCTGGCTAGGAGGTCGTCTGGACCACCTCCGCCCGGCGCCCGAAGGCCCAGCTGGTACCCACAAGGTACCCGCCCAGCCCGACCATGATCAGCGCGTTCAGGCCGTGAAGCCCCGACACCACCGGAATACCGACGCGAGCGAGGATGACCTGGAGGAGCAGCAGCGCGAAGAGGACAGCGGTCATCACGGTCGTCCGCCGCGGGTGGCGAGCCGCGAACGAGAGGCCGAGCATGATGAGGATCACCAGGCCGACGACGTACCCGTTGATGGCGTGCAGGCCTGCGAAAGTGTCGGCGTTCTTGAACGCTGTATAGACATCCTTCGCGTTGTCATTCGCGTTGATGATCGTGAAAATCGTGGCCGCGATGAAATAGAGCTGGGCGAAGAATAGGAGCATGAGTATCGCTCCGACGACGGAGTATGCCTTTCTGAATACACCCAATTCGGCGCCTCCCTGGGCGTGGTATCTGACTGTGTCCCCGATACTCTAGCGGCCGGTACCGCGACCGCAAGGGCTGAAATCGCGGCTACCTGAGCTCTTTGGGCAGGCCAACCAGGATCCGTAGAGGGAGGCACACCATGGCAAAACTGATCTACTCGGCGATCACGTCGCTCGACGGCTACGTGGCGGACGCGGACGGCAACTTCGAGTGGGCCGCGCCCGCCGAAGACGTGCACGCGTTCGTCAACGACCTCGAGCGGCAGGTCGGCACCTACCTCTACGGACGCCGGATGTACGACACGATGGCCGCATGGGAGACCATTCGCACCCTCCCGGACCAGCCGCCCGTCGTGCGGGACTTCGCGGAGATATGGCATGGGGCCGACAAGATCGTGTACTCCACGACGCTGGAGACGGCATCCAGCGCCAGGACGCGGATCGAGCGAGAGTTCGACCCTGAGGCGGTCCGGCAGATGAAGGCGCAGGCCGACCGTGACATCTCGGTGGGAGGTCCCGACCTCGCCGCCCAGGCGATCCGGGCGGGGCTGGTCGACGAGTACCACGTGTTCGTCACGCCCGTCGTTGTGGGTGCCGGCAGACACTTCCTCCAGGGCGGCGTCCAGATGAAGCTGGAACTCCTCGACGAACGCCGCTTCGGCAGCGGCGTGGTTCACCTCCACTACCGCACCGTGGCCTGAGGCAGTGGCGGCGCTGCCCGACTAGAGGTGAGTTCGGCCGTAGGCGGCGAGGAACACGCGGACCCCGGCGTCGGCGAAGCGGTCCAGGTCCGCTTCCGTGAAGCTCTCCTCGTATCGCAAGAACATGGCCCTGTCGAGCGGGATGGAGAGGATCAGGAAGGCCAGGTGCTGGGCGGCCAGAAGCGGGTCGTCCACGCTCAGCAGCCCGCGGTCGGCGAGGCTCTGCAGGCTTTCCGCAAGCGCGGCGAGCACCCGTTCGGGCGCTCGCCGGTAGTAGCTCCGCGCCAGGTCCGGAAACCGGCCGGCCTCGCCGATGACGAGACGGCGCAGCTGCAGCACCTCCGGCTGCAGCACTGAAGCGAGGTATCGACGGGCCAGCTCGCGGAGAGCCTTCTCCGGGTTCTCGGTTTCCCGCAGCGCTTCCGCCACGACGTTGACGAACCGTTCGGCGTTGCCCGTCACGCCGAGAACGATCTCGCCGAAGAGCCGCTCCTTGTCCGCAAAGTTCTTGTAGACGGTCTGTTTGGAAACCGCGGCTGCCGCCGCGACGTCGTCCATGCTGGTGCCCTGGTAGCCGTTGCGCAGGAACAGCGTGGTGGCCGCCTCCATGATCGCGCGGCGCTTGCGGGCCGACCGGCCGGAGTCCTCGGTGGGAAGCGATCCGCCTGGCCCGCCGCCGTGATCGCCGGCCCCCACCGTCTCCTCGGGAGCCGTGCCCGGCTTAGATCCGCCCGGCGGCCTGGTTGGTTGGCCCTTTCGGCCGGCTGGCGTCACCCCACCATAGTACTGGACAGTTCAGTACGGTTTCTTGGTACTATACGGTCCAGTACCGCTGATTCGAGAGTTAACCGAGACGGCCCGGGAGAGAGACGGGCAGGAGGACGAGATGGTTCAGGACACCCTCAACCGCGCAGGCGATCCGGTGGCTGCGCCGCGAGTGCCAGGTGGAGGCCTTCGCCAGACCGGGAGGACCTTGGTCCTGACGCGGGCGCTGCTGGCCGCCGGTGTGATCGCCGGGCCGCTGTACATCGCCGTGGGCCTTGTCCAGATACTCATCCGTCCCGGGTTCGACATCAGGCGCAACGAGCTCAGCCTGATGAGCAACGGAGACCTGGGCTGGATCCAGATCGGCAACTTCGTAGTGACCGGGCTGCTGAGCATCGCCTGCGCGTTGGGAGTGCGACGGGTGCTGCGGGGCAGCCGTGGCGGGACCTGGGGGCCGCTGCTGGTGGCGGTGTACGGGGCCGGCCTGATCGCCGCCGGAGCGTTCGTCGCTGACCCCATGAACGGCTTCCCGCCCGGCGCGCCGGCGGGTAGCCCGAGCGCCGTCAGCTGGCACGGCCTTCTCCACCTCTT
>JALYYF010000070.1 GCA_030946725.1 Candidatus Dormiibacterota bacterium | reverse complement strand
GTCCGTCGCTCGGCGCGGCCGTAGGGCTGGCCGCTCATGTAGATGGCCGCGCGGCGGAGGTCGTCGGGAGCGAGGCGGCGGAGGTAGTCGGCGAGCAGGCGGCTCTTCTCGAGCGTGGAAGAGGTTGCTGCTATCGCCTCCGCCGTGCGGGCGAAGTCGAGCACGGTACTTTATCGTAGTGGCGCGCCGTTGCCCCTACCTGGAACAGCTTTACAAGGAACGACGTGGACCGCTCCGGGTCTACCACTTCGACTGCCACGTGGACAAGAAGTCGAAGGTGAAGGTGGCGCTCCGGGAGTCCCCGCCGATCTGCGTCCGGGACTTCGAGGACTGCCACCTCTACCAGGAGGAGAAGGGCCGGGAGGACGGGATCATCCACCGCTACACCGACTGATGGCACCGTGAAGCTGTTCATCTCGGCGGACATGGAGGGTGTGGCCGGTGTGGTGAGGGACGAGCAGACCGACCCCGCCGGACGCGACTATCCGCTTGCGCGCCGCCTTATGACGCTGGAGGTCAACGCCGCCATCGAGGGGGCGCTCGAAGCCGGCGTGCAGGAGATCGTGGTCAGCGACGGCCACTGGTCCGGCACGAACCTGCTTCCAGAGGAACTGCATCCGGCGGCCGAGCTGCTCAGCGGCTACCCCCGGCGCCTGTACATGGCCGAGGGGATGGGCCCAGGATTCGACGCCGCCTTCTTCGTCGGCTACCACGCCTCCGCCGGCACGCGCGACGCGGTCCTCGACCACAGCGGCGCGGATCCCCGCCTGGTCCCGGAAGTCCGGCTCAACGGGGTCCGCCAGAGCGAGGGCAGCCTGAACGGCTACCTCTGCGGCTACTTCGATTGCCCGGTCGCGCTCTTCACGGGCGACGCCGCGGCCGTTTCCGAGATGCACGGCTTTCGCCTCGAGGTGGAGGGTGTGGTGGTCAAGGAATCGCTGGCCCAGCAGGCGGCCCGATCGC
Organism: Candidatus Dormiibacterota bacterium; assembly: GCA_030946725.1. Classification (GTDB taxonomy): domain Bacteria; phylum Chloroflexota; class Dormibacteria; order Dormibacterales; family Dormibacteraceae; genus Nephthysia. The sequence continues at coordinate 2,712 of JALYYF010000070.1, read as the reverse complement.
TGCACCCCGAGATCGCCCGCCGGCGCATCCGGACCGGCGCCCACCGAGCCTTCGAGCGGCTGGACAACATCGCGCCCATGCGCCTCGAAGGCCGCGGTGAGCTGCAGGTCGACTTCCTGCGGACCGCGATGGCGGATTCCTGCGAGCGGGTGCCCGGGGTCCGGCGCGTCGGAGCCCGCAGCGTCGCCTACGCGGGCGACGACTACGTCCAGCTATACAAGCTGTACCTGGCGATGATCGACCTCGCCCAGGCCGCCACCACTTGAGGTGCGAGGTCTGCGGAGCGCCGCCGCTCCTCCTCCGCGGTGCCTGCGCCTTCTGCCGCTCGCCACTGGAACCCGGCTCCGACCCTGACGGCCTCCTCGACTACATCTCGTCCAGGCTGCCGGAGGCTCGGGCCAGCCGCGGCCTGCTGGCACGCTCGGCGATCCGGGAGGTGGAGCTGGAGGCCGCGGGCGTGCGGTACGGCGCCGCCCTCAGGGCCGGCAGGCTCCGGCTGCGGCCCGAAGCGGCCCCTGCCGAATGGGTCGACCAGCTGATCCGTGACCTGAGCCGGGAGGCCACGAGCAACCCGCGGCTGCGCTCGGCGGTGACGCGGGCAGGCTGGGCGCTGCGCTGAAGGCGCCCCCGGCGCAGGGCCGACGGCGTCAGCGCTCGACGTTGACCACGACCGGTCCGCTGCCCACCCTGAACAGCACGGCCTCGGATTCCTCGTTACCCGGGTTGATCTCCCTGTGGACCTCGCCCGGGCCCACGAAGACGAAGTCGCCGGGCGAGGCGACCAGCTGCTCACCATCGGCGTTCTCGAAGCGAGCCCTGCCCCGCACCAGGTAGATGTAGCTGCGGTGCTCGCCGTGGTGGTGCCAGCCCGAAGCGGTCCCCGGGGCCGTCACGACGGTACCGGTCCAGGTGTCGTCGGACGCGAAGGCCTGGCTGCGCGCCATCCCCGGCGTGGCCTGACCCTCGCCCAGCTGCGCTCTGCCGATGAGTTCCATGGCGACCTCCCTACTCGACGCTCGTTGGAGGAGCCTAGTCGTGGGCGCCCGAGGTGTCCATACCTTCGGGGAGGGACAGTATGAAGACGGTCCGGAGGCGCTCGAAGCCGAGGCTTCGATAAAGCGACTCCGCCGGGATGCCGTCGGTCACGGTGAGTCCGATGCGACTGGCCCCCACCGCCGCGGAACGGGCGATCGCGCGCTGGAGGAGCTTGCGGCCGAGTCCCAGGCCGCTCAGCCCCGGTATCACGAAGAGGTCGGCCACGAAGGGACCGCCGCCCCACCAGGTGTTGGCCGCGAAGTGTGTGACCAGGGCCGCGCCGGCCACGGTGGCGCTCCGCTCGTCCGCGAGCAGGGCCGACGGCTCCGGGAGCAGCGGGCCGGCCACCTCGCCGCCCAGGATCCGCTCGTATGCCCGCACCGAGACCCAGGCCGCGGGGTCCGGTTCGCTGGCGGTCGCCTCCCGCGAGGAGTAGGCGGCGAGCGCCGGTTCGACGAAATCGACGGCGGGACGGTCGACCGCGGTCAGCCGGAGCCCGGCCGGGAGCGTGGGACTGCTCCAGGCCGGCCCCGGCCGCAGCCGTTCCAGGTCCAGGCCCATCTCGTGCGCCTTGCGGACCAGCCTGGCGCCCGCGCCCTGGAGGGCGGCCGCCTCCGCGGGATCGGTGGTCCGGGTCAGCATTCCTCCGCTCGGGCTAGGCGCGGCGGTGGGGAGGCGCCCAGAAGACCAGCACTCGCAGCTCTTCCTCAATGGAGTGGAAGCGATGCTCGACCCTGGCCGCGACGTAGACGATGGAGCCGGGGCCGACGGGGCGGTCTTCACCCCCGACGCGGATCGACCCGCGCCCGGACACCACGTGGTAGACCTCGTCCTCCTCGTGTGGCCTCTGGCGGTCCTCGGCACCGGCCGGCCAGACGGCGTAGCCGACGCTGAGCAGGTCGGAGGCCAGGAAGTCCACGTAGCCGTGGCCGTCCGCGTCGCGCTCTGGGTCCAGCGCGGAGAGCTCGAAGGCCTTCACCTGCCGCACGTTAACAGCCCCACTCGGCGCGGGAGAGTGAATTGCCTATTTGAGCAGGGTGGTGAGCCAGGGCCAGGGTTTCTTTCCGCCCGGGTCGTCGTAGGGCGGCAGCGCCTCCTGCAGCCCTCCCTCGATCTCCACCATGTCCGCATCCACGTCGCCGGCCATCTCCACCGTGCGACCGACCTGGAGCACGATGCGCTTGCCTCTCCAGAGCTCGAGCGTCCCCGCCAGCCCCAGCACGGCCACCGGCACACCGTTGCGTGCGGCGAAATGGGCCACGCCATGCCGCAGCTCCTGCAGCCGGCCCTCGGCTGGACCGGTGCGCCCCTCGGGAAAGATCGCCACCACGCCGCCGCGTGCCAGCACCCCGCCCACCGCCTGCGAGAGGTGATCGATGTCCCCGCTCTCGACGGGTATCACGCCTCCCATAAGCTCGAGCACCCAGCGCTTCCACCTCCGGTTGTAGATCGCCGAGCGACGGCCCAGAAAGTGGATGCGCGGGCTGGGCGGCAGCCAGCCCAGGAGCAGGAAGGGATCGGCCCAGCCGAGGTGGTTGCAGGCCAGCACGTAGGGCCGGCGGCCGGGCAGCCGATCTCTGCCCCGCAGCTCGACGCGGAAGAGGCTGCCGAGGATGAGCCGGAGCAGCTGCCGGGCCAGGCGGAAGCGCAGCGGCGCGTTCACGGGCGGACGAGCGG
>JALYYF010000067.1 GCA_030946725.1 Candidatus Dormiibacterota bacterium | reverse complement strand
GTCAGGAGCCCGACCCCCAGCCACAGGCACACCGGTGCAAGAAATGCCTGGTAGGCAACCGACGACTGGGCCACTCCCTCGGGTGCGAGCACCACCTGGTAGCCGCTGCCGGCCATCTGCCAGAAGGCGACCGCCGAAGCGGCCAGGAGTATGAGGTCGAGGTACGTCCGCTGCCACACAGGTGCCCGATCTTGCCGGACCGCGACATGGATACCGGTCCATGCCGGGCGGCGCGCCTGCCGCCACGCCGGTATGAGCACAGCGCTTAATGCCAGCACCAATCCCGCCAACGGAGCGAACAGCGCCCCAGCCAGTGTTACGCTGCCCGACGCTGGGAGCGCCGTGCCGATGGCCGCGCTGGCCAGCGCGGCCAGAAGCGTTCCGGCCGCCACCCCGCCGACGCCGACGACGAGCGCCTCAACACTCTCCAGACGCAGAATCTGGACGGTTGACGCGCCGCGCACGCGCAGCAGAGATTGTTCTCGTCGGCGGCGGTCGGCGCCCGAGGCCTCCACGGCCACCGTGAGCAACGCCGCCAGGAGTACGCCCGGCAGTCCCAGGAACAGAAACAGTATCCGTGCGTAGAGTGCGTCGGCGCGCACCCCGAGTAGTCGGGCACCCAGGTTGTCGCTCACGACCGCAGTCCCTGCAATCCGCGCTTCGAAGTTGCGCGCGCGCTGCTCCACCGCCGTGTACGCAGCCTCGGGATCGGCTGGCAGGTCATGCGCGATGCGCACGTGGAGCTGCGTGCGGACGGTGTCTGGGCGTGCGGCGGCCTGAGGATCGAACAGCGTATGCCAGGTGTTGCTCGGCAGGAGCAGGACGTTGTCCGGAGGCGCTTGCGGCGCGGCCCCGGCCGGCACCCCTATCGCTTGGAACAACGAGTCGGCCTGGGGCAGATCGACCACACCAGCGACCTGCACCGAGACCGGATCCAGCCCGATGCGCTGGATCGTCACGCTATCGCCGACGGTCACCTGCAGGTTGGCCGCGGTCTGTTGCGCAACCAGGACGCCGTCAGGTGCACCGATGAGCGGTCGCAGCTCGGAGCCGAAGATCTGGGTGTAGTCTGAGCCGATACCCAGGACCTTGCCCGGTCCGGTGGTCTGGACGGTACCGCCGGACGCGGCCGACAGGCCGGCGACGTCGGCGTAGCCTACGGCCGCGAGTGCCTGGTACGAGGTCGACTGACCCAACGCGGTCTCGAGCGAGGAGACGTTGGCGCCCGGCACGAGTTGAATCTGCCAGTCCACCGGCACGTCGGCGATCGCCCGCTGCGTCATCGATGCGCTGCCAGTGGCGATGAAGGCGCCGATGGAGGTCAGCAGCGCCACCGTGACCATCACGCCCGCCGCGGCGCCCACCAGACGGGCTGAGCGGCGGCCGATGAGGCCCTTGAGCCAAAGCAGGGTTAACACGGGACACTCCCTGCCAACGTGCCATGCTGCATTCGCCAGGTGGTTTCCATGCGACTGGAGACGGCCGAGTCATGCGTGGCGACGACGAGCGCAGTCGGCGTGTTGTCGATGGAGGCGAGCAGCGCATCGAGCACCATTCGCGCTGTGGCGTGGTCAAGTTGCCCGGTGGGCTCATCAGCTAGCAGGAGCCGCGGGCGCGAAGCCAGCGAACGCGCGAGCCCAACGCGTTGCGCCTGCCCACCGGATAGTTCCTCCGGTAAGCGCTCAGCGAGGGTGCTCATGTTGAGGCGGCCCAATGCCTCGAGCGCGGACGCGCGAGCCGCCGCCGCGTCAAGCTCGCCCAGCAGCAGCAGCGGAAGCTCGACGTTCTCCACTACCGAGAGGGCAGGCAAGAGACTGGGTGCCTGAAAAACGTACGCAATGTGGGCGGGGCGGAGCGTTGCGCGCGCGCCGAGCGCCGGCCACGAAATTGTTCCACTGCTCGGCTCGTCCAGCCCACCCAGCAGGTGCAGCAGCGTGGACTTGCCGCTGCCGGATGGGCCGACAATAGCAATGCGGTCGCCGGCCCGGACGGTACAGGTTGCGGAAGAGAGCGCCACGACCTGCGCTGGCCCGCGTTTGTACACGCGCCTGAGGTCATTGGCTTCGACCAGTGCTGTCGTCGTCGCCTGCCGCTCGTTTATACCCCCGCTCATGTTGGCCGTGGTCGCGGGAACGACAGCTGCGTTTCATTCATCAATCACTCTCCCGTCGAGGAGCCGCACCAGGCGGTCGGCGTGGGCAGCCAGGGCGTCGCTGTGCGTGGCGATGACCATCGCGCCACCCGCACGCCGATGTTCGTCGAAGAGCTCCAGGATCTGCCGTTCGGTTTCCGCGTCCACCTCGCCGGTTGGCTCGTCCGCGAGGAGGACCGTCGGCGCGCAGGCCAGCGCTACCGCGAGGCCAGCGCGGGCGGCCTCACCCCCGGAGAGCTCCGACGGGCGGGCGCGGCGACGGTCACGCAGGCCAACGCGCACGAGCAGGCGATCCTGCCGCAGGGCGTCGAAGGCGCCGGCCAGGCGCATCGGCAGCGCGACATTGTCCTCGACGCTCAGATGCTCGATCAGATTGCCTGACTGCAGCAACACACCGAGTTGGGTTGCCCGCCGCGCCGCTCGCTCGGCTTCTGGTCTGCGGGTCAGTCGCTGGCCGCGCAGCACCACGTAGCCACCGTCGGGCTCGTCCAGCCCCGCCAGACAGGCGAGCAAGGTCGATTTGCCGCTGCCCGAGGGCCCGACCAGCGCCACGATCTCACCGAGGTCCACATGGAAGCTCACGCCGCGCAGGGCCAGCGTTTCTTCCTCGCCGGCGTGGTAGAAGCGATACAGGTCGTGCGCTTCGAGGGCGCGTGTCGCGGCCATCGATAGCGGAGTGGTACTGGTTATTGCCATCGGAAGCTCTGCGCCATCTGCTGCCACTGGTCGACGTTGTCGGCGCCTTGCGGCGCCCACATCGTCAGGATGGCCAACTTGCCGTTCTTATAAAACAGGTACGCGTTGTTCTCCAGCCGTACTTGCTTGCCTGTGACCGCGTCGGGGTCGGAGTTGGACGCGTAATCCACTAGAACCGCGGGGCCGCCCGGAAGTTGCACATCCTGCACCTTGTTCACGCGCACGGCCCGCCCGGATCGCTGCAGGTCGGCCACCTGGGCCGACTGCACGCTGGCAGCGGTCGGGGCGGCCGATGCGCTGGTGATGGTGACGTGCACGCCGTCAAGCTTGCTGACGAAACGGACATCAGTGCCGCTATCGGTGCGAGCCCAACCCTCCGGCACCTGGAGTTGGTATCCGCCGGTCGGCGAGGCGAAGGCGACGAACACCTGGTTATCCGGGATGTCGCCGGCTGGATTGGTTTCGGCGGCGAGCGGTTGTTCGGTCGAAATAGGTGTCGCTGGCGCCGAGCCCGCGGGGCTGGCCGTGCGCGTGCTCGAGACCGGCGACGGCTGCGCCGAAGCGGTTGTCAGCGCAGGGGAGGGACGCGCCGACGCAGACGCAGAAGCAGATGACGGCGCACCGCTACTGGCTGGCGTGGGCGCTGCAAGTCGAGCGGTCGGAGCAGGAGGCGTCGCGGCGGTCGAAGTCGTGCACCCGGCAAGCAGCAGGGCGATAAGGCCGAATGCGGCTGTCGTGCCGCCAGGGCGCGTCCAGAGAGGCATGAGGTTGTGTTCCTTTTCTTTGCCGCAGGCTGCGGGCCAGTGACATCTCTGGTCCAGCGAGCGTCTGAGGGACCGCGGCGGGGCGCTTGATGGAGTCAACCGTGGCGGACCAACATGAAGCAGACGTGAAGCATGAAGCAAACGTGAAGCACAACCGGCTCCGCGGCCGCCGCCAAACGCGTGGCGCACACTGGGGATAATTGGGCCGCGGGCGGGTCGCTCCATTGTCGAGGGCATACAAAAAGAGGGTGAGGACGTTGCCCCCACCCTCTCGTGCAAGCGACGATCAGTCCTCCGTCTCAGCTCCGTCCTGTGTCGTACCGGTATCTGGACCCTCCGGCCCGTCAGCCTGCACATTGGACACCTGACCCGTGACAGCATCAACCTTCACGTCTTGAGCTTTGCCAGCTGAGTCCGTGAGTTGCACGCTGTACACTGCGGCGCCGTTCTCATTATCGAGTGCCACTTTGCCGATGGTCGCGCCAGGAAACGTCGCGAGCGCCGCCGCCCTGGCCTGGTCGACTGTGATCTTGGCCTGGCTGGCGAGACTTGCCGACTCGCTCTGCTCGCTTGCACCGCCCTGTTCATGGTCAGACGTGCTCAGATTTGTCGCCGGTGGCTGCGCTTGCGACTGAGCGGGCGCGGTCGGGCTCGCCTGCGCGAAAGCCCCGCCCAGGGTGAGACTACCGACGAGATACGCGGCTGCCAG
>JALYYF010000037.1 GCA_030946725.1 Candidatus Dormiibacterota bacterium | reverse complement strand
GCTCTTCCCAGAGCACCGGTTCCACCGCCCAGCGGGGCTTCAGGTAGACCGGACCGGAGGGGTCCCTGGTCAATAGGCGTTCTTGTGAGTCCAAACCCGCGCCAGCGTGATCAGGAGGATCTTGATGTCGAATGCGAGGCTCCAGTTCTCAATGTAATAGAGGTCGTATATCAGCCGCTCTTCCACGGGGGTCTGGCCCCTCAGGTCGTTGGCCTGCGCCCAACCGGCCAGCCCCGGCCGGACAAGATGGCGGTCGTCGTAGCGGGGCAGCCGGGCCCTGAACTCGGCGACGAACTTGGGCCGTTCCGGTCGCGGCCCCACCAGGCTCATCTCCCCTTTGAAGATGTTCCAGAGCTGCGGCAGCTCGTCGACCGACAGCCGCCGGAGAAGCCCGCCAGCGGCGGTCCGGCGCTCGTCGCGCGGGGCCGCCCAAACGGGTCCGGTCGCCGCCTCGGCGCCCATCCGCATGCTACGGAACTTGTGCGTCTTGAAGACCCGGCCGCGCATACCGACCCGGTCCTGGTGGATGAACACGGGCCCCGGAGAGGTGAGCTTCACCGTGAGGGCGATGGCTGCCATCAGCGGCGCCAGCAGCACCAGCGCCAGGCCGGCGACGATGACGTCGAAGGCTCGCTTGATGACCGTCTTCGGGCCCTGGATGTCCAGGCCGTGGCGAAGCTGCAGCAGCGGGATGCCGTCGATCTGGTCGGCGGTCACCCGGGTGGTCATCAGCTCCAGCATCCCGGGCAGGATCCGGAACTGAATGCCGCAGTCCCGGCAGCAGTCGACCAGGCGCAGGATGCGGTCGGGAGCCACCTCGGATAGAGCGACGAAGACGGTGTCCACCTCCCGCTTCCGCACGATCCGTCCGATCTCGTCGACCGCGCCCAGCACCTGGACGCCCGCCACCTCGCCCCCCGGCTCCACGCGGTCGGCGAGGACCCCGACCACGCGATAGCCGTAGTCCGGGAACATCCGCAACCGCTGCACCAGCAGGTCGGCCGCGGCGCCCCACCCGACCACCACGGCCCTGTCCACTCCCACTCCACGCGCCCTCTGCGAGGACTGGTGGCGGCGGACCATCCAGCGGGCCAGCGCGATCAGAATCGTGGTGAGCACCATCCAGTAGACGAAGGTCAGGCGGGAGTACGTGAAGCGGTCCTCGCGGTAGAGGCCGATCATCGCCGACACGACGAGCGCAGCCACGGCCATGGCCCCGGTCAGGGAGAAGAGCTCGTCCAGGAACTGGACGCCACGCCGGCTTCGATAGACCCCCATCAGGGCGAAGATCACGACGACCACCAGCGCCGCCACGGGGGCCGCCAGCGCATAGTGACCCGGGTCGGGAGGCTCTCCGCCCGGGATGTACCGGGGGTAGACGTGGAAGCGAAGCTGGTAGGCGATCAGCAGGGCGATGGCTGCGCAGAGGAAGTCACTGGCGACGAGCAGCCCCGGCTGCCGCGCGCCACCGTTCACCTACGAAGCGCCCGCCGGATCAGCGCCCGGTCCTCGGCGTCGAGGCCGCCCAGGACCAGTATCGCGAGCCCGTAGACGAGGCCTGCGACGCCGATCACAAGCAGAGTCAACGGGCCATGCACCCCCTGAAGGGGATATAGGACCCCGCCCATCACCACGCCGGCGAGCAGTATGCGCCAGCTGAGCCCGAGGACGGGGATTCGACCGAGGTAGCGGACCGTCAGGTACCAGCCGAATGCGGCCAGCGCGATCTCTGTCAGGACGGTCGCCCAGCTCGCCCCCAGGTACCCGAACGGCGGGATCAGGATCAGGTTCAGCGCGATGTTGACGAACATCGACGCCAGCGCCGCCCAGGTGAAGGACAGCTGGCGGTCCACCGCGCTCAGGGCGGCGATGAAGGCGTTGCTGACGAACATGAAGACGATCCCGACGGCCAGGATGCGCAGGGCAGGCGCCGAGTTGGCGTACTGGTAGAGCGGCCGGAGGCCGCCGACCAGCATGAAGGTGCCGATGCAGACCGGCCAGCCGAGCAGCAGCAGGGACTTGTAGAACCGGCTGACGGCCCAGGCGACGCGTCCACCGGCCTCCCGGTGGTAGATGGCCAGCACCGGGAAGGCGACATTGAGCATGGTCATGGGGACGAAGAGGAGCGCCTCGAATGGCTTGTAGGCGGCGACGTACAGCCCCGTCTCGTAGTCGCCGCGCAGGAAGTTCAGGATGGGGACGTCGATCTTGAAGTAGATGGTCGTGATGGCGAAGGTGGCGGCGAACGGAAGCCCTTTCCAGAGCCACTGCCTGATGAAGGCCAGGTCGAACTGCCAGCGGAAGCGAACGATGCGCCGGGCCGCCAGCACCACCCCGAAGTAGGCGCAGGAGAAGGCGTAGCTGCCGGCGTAGGCCCAGAGGAAAAAGGTGACCGGCTGCTTGGTCGCCACGCCGAGAAAGACAAGGCCGAGCAGCACCACGCTTTCCAGGACGATGGCCACGGCCTCGAAGCCGAGGCGCTGGACCGCGTAGAGCGCTCCCCTCAGCAGGTTCGAGTACGAGGCCAGGACCATCATCAGGAAGGCCGGGAGCAGGTAGGGCAGCTTGCCGGTCAGGGCGAGGAAGGCCGAAAAGACGAGCAGGGCCAGGGCGGCGAAGGCGAGGCGGCCGCTGAGCAGGTTGTTCAGGTAGCGACCCAGCTCACCGGGCCGCCGCGCCGCCTCCCGCTGGAAGAGGGTGTTGAAGCCGGCGTCCAGGAAGACGCTGCTCAGCGCGGAGATGTTCACGATGTCCCCGAACAGGCCGAAGCCCGCGGGCCGCAGGTGGACCTCGAGGACGATGACGGTGAAAAGGGCCAGGAGACGGGAGGCAATCCGGGCTGTGAGGACGACTGCTGTGTTGCGCAGCGTCCGGGATCCTAGCCCGGCCACCTGACGAGCCCCCCGCGCACCCTCGGCCGGAACGTCTTGCAAGCCTGGCAAATCCTAGCCTCCGGGCACGATCCGGGGGCGAGTCTGGCTCTCGAGCTATGGTAGATTTCGCCCAGAAAGCCAACCTCTGGATCGGAGCCCAAGATCATCGCAAGCGAAGTCGAACACCCTAGGGGCGCAGGAGCTGCCGGTCGGCCGATAACCCGGCGGAACTTCATCGTCTGGTACCTCGCCGGCCTGCTGGCGGCGACGGGGATTGCGGCGATCCTGCCCATCCTGGTCTACATCTACCCTCCGGCCGGGAGCGCCAAGAAGAAGGACCTT